>NZ_JAMXXO010000005.1:0-163746 GCF_024129115.1 Acinetobacter lwoffii | reverse complement strand
ACGAGGCATAGCGAATAGTAAAATTGGGTTTGGCGATTTGATTTTACTACTTCGCTATTTTTTTAAGCTAAAAGTGTCAACACACCCTAATTAAAAAAACTTAGGAAACTGAGTCCCTGCTACATAGGGGAACTTTAGGCAACTGGATGAGGATCATCCCGTTAAAACAACAAAAGTGAGGAAAATATAATGAAATTCGGAATATTAATCACCGGCCTGCTGCTGGCGGGTACATGTCTCAGCACCCAGGCATCCACCCAGGCCAGTCAGGTCACAGCAAAAGCCAGTTCACAATATGCCAAGACCCAATATCCGATTGTCTTTGCACATGGTATGGCGGGTTTCATCCGGATCGGTACTGACCAGTTTGGACTGGATTACTGGTATCAGATTTTACCGGATCTGGCGCGTAATGGCGGTAATGTCTGGGCAACACGTGTCTCGCCTTTTAACTCATCGGAAATTCGGGGTGAGCAACTTTTAGAGCAGGTAAATGAAATTCTGGCCATTACCGGTGCAAAGAAAGTCAATCTGATCGGTCATTCCCATGGCGGCCCGACCATTCGTTATGTCGCAGGTGCAGGGAATGGAATAGTCGCTTCCCTGACTTCTGTCGGTGCTCCGCATAAGGGCTCCCCGGTTGGAGACCTGATCCTGCAAGCAGAAGGTACACCGATACAAGGGCCTTTAGTCGGTGGTATCAACCTGGTGTCTAAGGCCATCACCTGGGCACAAGGGTTGGATCCGAACAGTTTCCCGCATGATTCTCTGGCCGGTGGTAGCAGCCTGACCCTGGCAGGATCCGCTCAATTCAACCAGAAATATCCGCTCGGTATGCCAACCACCGCCTGCGGTGAAGGTAAGGAAAAAGACGGTGATATTCGTCATTATTCATTTACCGGTATAGGTCAAGTCACCAATCCGCTCGATCCTGATTCAGCCTTGACAGTTACAGCTCTACTCATTGATGGCGGCAAGGAAAATGATGGTCTGGTCTCCCGCTGTAGTGCCAAATTCGGTAAAACCATTCGGGATAACTACAACTGGAACCATCTGGATGAAGTGAACCAGTTCCTCGGATTAAAAAATATCTTTGCTCCAGACCCAGTCGATGTTTATCGCCAGCATGCCAACCGGCTCAAATTGCAAGGCCTGTAATTCAATCTCATCCCTGTCATCCCAATGCACAGGGATTTTCTAATTTTTAAACCGCCAAAATGGAACTTTATGAAAATTAGAACGCATTTTATAACCTTATGCTGCGTGTTATTTGCGGGCCAATATGTGCAGGCTTCCAATTTGCAGCAAGCAGAATCCAGATTTGTCGTGTCCAATTATGCAAAAACACAATACCCGATTGTATTTGCACATGGCATGGTCGGCTTTAATCACATTGGTTTTGATGCCTTAGGCATGGATTATTGGTATCAAATTTTGCCAGATTTAGCCCGTAACGGTTCAACTGCCTTTGCCACCCGCATCTCACCTTTCAATTCCAGCGAAATCAGAGGTGAACAATATGTGGAGCAACTGAAAGAAGTCATGGCAATCACCGGCGCCAAAAAACTGAATTTAATTGGTCATAGTCATGGTGCGCATAGCGTGCGTTATGCAGCCGGGGTGATACCGCAACATGTAGCCTCCGTGATGACTGTGGGGGGTGCCAACCAAGGCACCATTGTCGCCTCTGATGTCATGCGACTTGCTAATCAAACCGGAACATCTGAACTGCTCAATACCCTGATCAGCAGTTTTGGTAACGTCATCATGTGGGCACAAGGCTTAGATGGTCAAGCTTTCCCACATAATGCTCTGGCAGCAGGACACAGCACGTCGATTGAAGGGACAGTCGAATTTAACCAGCGTTTTAAACTCGGGCTTTCGCTGAGTCTATGTGGTGAGGGCAAATATAAAGACCAAGGCATTGCGCTGTATTCAATGACGGGCAATCAACCCGTGACCAATCCCCTAGATGTCAGCGATGCCGCCATGAAAGCCTTGGATCTGCTTTCTGCGAGTAAGGCTGGCGCGAATGATGGAATCGTGTCGGTGTGTAGTGCCAAATTTGGTAAAACGATTCGGGATGATTATCCATGGAATCATCTGGATGAAATCAACTTGTTATTTGGCATTAAAGGTACCTTTGCACCTGATCCAGTTGCTGCCTATCGTCAACATGCCAACCGCTTAAAACTGCAAGGTTTATAGAGTTACACAAGCCTCTATTCCTCCAGAGGCTTTTTCTATCTTATTTTTCTCTAAATTTTTTCTTGAAATTTACTTGTTAATCATGATCAAACTGCATATAAAATATTCATCAAATATAAAAAGAACTGTGAAATAAAATAAATGCAGATACGTTCTATAGAAATCAAAAACAAATTTAAAAGAACCTGTCCCTGTTGCAAACGAAAAGTCATTAATCCTTTTCAATTTAAAAAATATGAGCCTTATTATTGCCCCTCTTGTCATCGACATATTATCGCAAATGTATGGATCAGTATTTTACTGGTTATCACACAATGTTTTATTTGCATTCAACTTTTTAATGCAGGATTCCAGTCTTGGGGATATTTTGTATTATTCCTGATGTTTATTCATAAAATTTTCTTGGATATTTTGGATGCTATGATCTTGCCTTTGCAGGAACATTTCGAATAAATCTACATAAAAATTAGGCATAAAAAATGCGCCCAAAGGCGCATTTTTTCACTCGTATAAAGCTTAAAATTAAGCTTTAGTTTTACGAGCTGGTAATTTTTCACGAATACGTGCAGCTTTACCAGACAATTCACGTAGGTAGTAAAGTTTAGCACGACGAACGTCACCACGACGTTTCACTTCGATACCAGCAACGATTGGAGAGTGAGTTTGGAATACACGCTCAACGCCAACACCGCTAGAAATTTTACGTACTGTGAACGCAGAGTTCAAACCACGGTTTTTCTTAGCAATTACAACGCCTTCGAACGCCTGTAAACGCTCACGGTCGCCTTCTTTTACTTTAACTTGAACAATAACTGTATCACCTGGTGCAAAAGCAGGGATGTTTTGTTTCAATTGTGCATTTTCAATTACTTGAACTAAAGGATGCTTACCGCTCATGGGGTATCTCCAATATATGCGAGTCAGAAGAGGTCTGATCATCGCTGGGTATAGAGGCTAAAGCGCATACACCCGATTATCTTTCCCTGTATGGTTGACCATCTCAACCATAAAGAGCCTATTAAAGAATACTTAAATCATTTTAAGTACTTGCTTGAAGATAGAAATGATCACTCATCAATATCTTACAAATCTTTTAGCCATTTTTTCTGCTGCTTGGTCAACTCGACTTTTTCCACCAACTCTGGGCGGCGTTCAAGTGTACGCTGATATCGCTTCAAAAACCGCCATTTTTCAATATTGGCATGATGCCCGGACTTTAACACCTCAGGCACATCCAAACCTTCAAAATGATCTGGCTTGGTATATTGTGGGCAATCTAGAAGACCATCCACAAATGAGTCTTGCACGTGTGACTGTTCATCAGACATGGCACCTGGAAGTCTCCGGATAATACTGTCCAATAAAACCATCGCAGGAAGCTCACCACCCGATAAGACATAATCCCCAATTGACCATTCCTGATCAACATATTGCTGGATCAAACGTTCATCGACGCCTTCATAACGTCCGCACAGTACGATGATTCCGTCATATTTGACAAAATCCTGTACCGCAGTTTCGTTTAAGGTCTTTCCTTGCGGTGACATATACACCACAGGAACCTGAACTGCACCTGCTTGCGTTGCAAGCTCTTTGGCATGCTGGATTGCTTTTGCCAAAGGCTCAGCCATCATCACCATACCCGGACCACCGCCGAATGGACGTTCATCCACCCGTTTATAGTTGCCCGTCGCATAATCGCGAGGATTGATGCAATGAATTTGCATCAACTCACGTTTTGCTGCGCGCCCGCTAATCCCATAGGCTGTAATCGCTTCAAACATTTCAGGAAAAAGCGTAATGACTGCAAAAAACATCGCAGACTCCCGTATTTCCGAAAAATTCTTAGTAGTCTACGCCCCAATTGACGTAGATACGACCAGCTTCAAGATCAACGCGTTGCACCACATCTTTATGCCATGGGATCATTCGCTCTTCGCCATCGATGCTGTCGGCAGTTGCGCGAACCACCATCACATCGTTAGCACCTGTTTCAAACAGCTCAAAAATTTGACCGAGATTGACTTCTTGTTCCTGATCGTCCAGCCCTAACACAGTTAGACCTTTTAAATCAGACCAATAGTACTCATCTACGCCTGCTTGAGGCAGTTGCGATTTAGAGATCCAGACATTGGAGCCAACCAGTTCGTCTGCACCAGTGCGATCACTCACACCTTTCAGCGAAACAACCAGGCCTTTACCATGTGGTTTCCAACGTTTTACATCGACAATTTGCCAACCTGCTTTGGTCTCAATGTACCAAGGCAGATAGTCAAATATGTTGCTCATGGGTTCTGTATTGGAATAGACCCAGAGCCACCCATTTAATCCATATGCTGAACGTAACTGTCCAATCTGAATACGATCTTCGGGAACATTCTGTGTTGGTGTCATGGGCAAGCTACTACCTAATTTATATAAAAATTATGCAGCAACTGCAGCTTTTTTAGCTTGAGCAGCTAAAGAAGCAACACGATCAGAAGGTTGAGCACCTTGAGAAACCCAGTGAGCAAAACGGTCAGCATCTAAACGAAGTTTTTCTGCTTTACCTTGAGCTGTAGGGTTGAAGAAACCGATACGTTCGATGAAACGACCGTCACGTGCATTACGGCTATCAGTCACAATGATTTGATAGAACGGACGTTTTTTAGCACCACCGCGTGCAAGACGAATAACAACCATGATAGAACCTTATAGTTTTTACGGATTATCCTTGTACCGACCATCGATACAGCTCAAACCCCTTTCATAGAGGGCAGTATTTTACTTGAACTTTGCCCTGAATGAAAGATCAAAAAAGTGTTTGGCTACAATTTTGGATTTGGAGTTATTTGCCGTCCCATGGCGAGCAGACCAGAGCATCCTTATACCAACACTGTTTTCCTTGAGAGTCCAGTGTTAACACACCAGTATTTAGCATTCCATTTATTGGTGTCGCAGTTAAACGCCATGAACCATTTTTTGTCGTTGCAGAATAGGCTACGCCGTCAATATCTGTAATTGAAAGATTATAATTACTTGCTCCGGTTGTCGGTATTGTAGAATTGACTAATCCGGAAGTTCCAATATCTTTGAAAGAACCATTTGCAATTTTGTAAGCCGTTAACTTTTGAGCCATCTCTTGCATAAGTGTTTGTGCTTCAACTCTTTTTGTCCTTTTTGAGTATTCTATATAATTTGGATAAGCAATTGCAGCTAAGATGCCTATGATTACAACTACAATCATTAACTCAATTAATGTAAAGCCATTTTTAATCATGATGACACCTTACAACTTGCAGGCACCGTACATGTATCTGTTTCTTTCCATCGGCATGAAGTTCCCTCACTATTCAACGCAAAGTTATTGTATTTAGCAGCATCTTTTAAATCTTTATTGACACACGCTACTAATGTCCATTTTTGAAAAATTGAAGTATCAATAACAATATTATATTTAATATCTGTTCCTACCTTGCCTTTCGGTGTAGTTTTATCTTCAGAATCTAATATAAAATTTTTATAACTAAAGTTTGTACTCCGTTCATTTTCAAGCTTAAGTGCAATATCTTGCAATTTTTGTTCAACAATTTTTTCATTATTTTTACGTGCATAATGTTGGTAACTTGGTAGCGCAACGGCTGCTAAAATCGCAATAATAATAACAGCCAACATTAATTCAATTAATGTAAACCCTTTAGCCATTACTTCGCTCCTACATATGGCGTCATATCATACCAACGGGTTGGTAATAACTTATTTGTAGTTTGATACTCTGTAATTGAATTTTGTGTACAGTCTGAACCAATACATATTGCTGGAGGTTTATTAAAAATTAATTTTCGAGAACCTTGGGTAGAGCCAGGTCCAACATTTAGACCAATAATCCCTCCACCTAAGTCACCTACATTTGTAATTTTTGTATCCGTTCCACACTTACCAGATGGCAAACATAATTTGACTGCCGTACTTACTCCAACAATACCGCCAGAACAACTGGTACTATTTCCATTACTGCCATTGTTGGTTTTACTTGGGTCAAAAATTGAATAGTATAAATCACCATCTAGAGCGACGCCTTCGGATAATCCCCTTGTTTGATATGATTTTAAAGTACCCCCACTAGTAGCTGTTATGATAGGTAATCGATAATACCAACCAGCTGTTTTATCAGTCGCTGCACCAGCCTTATAAATTTCATTCATATTTGTTAATTTGACTGTTGTGCCTTTTGCAGGTGTAGTTTTAGTTACATCATAATCATAGAACCCCAAAATCATATCTTGCGCAGAACTGTCAGATTTCAAAGGACTACTTCGGTCTCCTGACGCCATCGAAATGACTGCATATTTTTTAGCTACATTATCTGTATGAATGGTAAATGTCGGTGCCTCATAAAAACGTGGGGGATTTTTACCAGCTTCTTTTGCATCGGCAAACTCAAAAGCATTAAGCACGAACTTATTATCTACATCATTTGCTTTGTGGCTTGGATTCAAATCTACTCGGAACACCTTACCTCCCAAGTCACCGACATAAAGATGATCAACTAAACCATCACCATCTCGGTCTACTGTTTTTACTCTTGATGGAATACTATTAACCATGCTATCAATTTTCGTTTCAACCCCACCTGTTGCTGTTCCATCTTGATTTCCAGCATTACTACTGCCCCACCAGAGCAACTTTCCATTTTCTGCATCAAAAATATAAATCCCGTTTCCTTTTACATTCCCAGAAGATGAGCTAGTAAAAGTAGGATCTTCATATTTCATATCATAGCCACCACCCACAATCATAGCGAGTTTGCGCTGACCATTCCATTTGATATAAGCAACTGTTGGCTTAGACCAACTTTGCCCCATATAGGACAATGCTCCGCTTGTTGCACTATCTGGATCAATATGGAACATCAGTTTTGGCTTAGACATATCAGAAAGGTTTAAAGCGTAATAGCTCCGTCCTCCCATACGTAAGCCACCATATACATATTGATGACTGTTTTTCCCATCTGCTTTTACTTGCAAACCGTCACGTTCAACAGTTTTTCCATCGACTATAGCATCATAAAAATTAGGCTCATAAACCGTATGTGCAGTCCAAGGACCATCTATTCCATAATAAAAATTATCATTATTATCTGAGGCCTTCTCTACAGCCATTGACTCAAAGAAGCCCTTTTTTTGTTTAGCCAACATTTCTTTAGGAACAAATGAAAACACTTCTTCACCACTCCCCGAAGCGATTCCACTACCATTTATTACTTGGGCATTTTGTGTTCCCGATTTAACAACATGCAGAACACCTTGTGTTGTACCAAAAAGCACATAGTCATCACGATCTACTGACCCTAATGACCCCGTATCAGCAACAATTGCACCTTTTTGTGTGAGTAAAATAGGTGAAGAATGAATAATAGAACCTAGTTGGTAACCTTTTAATGCATCTTTAGTTTTTAAATAGGTTAATTGCTCTGTGTAAGATTTTTGTTTTAACGCCGTTAAATCGGCTTCTGTGAGTTTTGAATATCCCAATAAACCATATAAGTACTCTCGCTCAGCCAAAGTTTCTGATTTAAGAATACTTTCTGCAGATTTCAAATCACCTGCCGAACTACCGTCATTTATAAATACTTTTCTTTTTAAAACTAAGTTTGATCCATCTAATTTAGGTAATTGCGTACCCAAAAGCTGACTCAAATTACCACCGTAGCTGATTACTTCATCTGGATGTACAGCTGAACTATTAAACCAATAGTCTTTCAGACCAGTATTAAAATCCGTTGCGTTTTTATACACCAATTTATTGGTGACATCATACAAAGTACCACTGATGACATTGTACTTTTTGAGATTCCCCACCCACAACTGATCTTGTGTTGCAATGAGTGGTTTAAACATAGGGAAATAAGCAAAAGGTTGTAACTGATTGGTATTTAACGCATCTACAGGAATAGTACTACTACCAATAGTTGAACCCTCAATAGGGACAGTTGTTTCAGTAATAAATGATTTTAAACTTTCAACCAAATCTGCTGAAGATTGTGCTGTATAAAAACCACCTTCACCAAAACCACCAACATCTGCTCTATTCGGAATTGATTTTGCTCCCCATTGACAATAATTCCGATGATCAGAGTTATTCGTATCAACGAAAGTGCAATCAAAATATTTTTTTGTCCCTATTGTAATATTTGCCTGTAATTTTTGAGCTGGTGTTAAATAATATCCTCCCCCAAAACCAACAGTTGCTGTTTTTACTTTATAGTTGCTTTTCAGTAGTGACTGAGCATAGTTTCCAATTTTTCCCCAATAAGCTGTTTGGGAACTTCCTAATGTATTTGTCGTTACTTTATTGATTCCGTTATAATCAATATTATAATTATTATCACCTTGAGGCTCACCATCAGTTAAAAAATAAAGCCCATTCCCAGTACATGCTTCACTGGTATTAGAACTACTAGATTGGCTTGTAAACTTTTTCCCTGCTGTATTATATGCTGTTGCAATCGGTGTTCCACCACCAGCAGTAATTTCTTGTACATACCCGATAAGAGTTGCTTTATTCGATGTATCAGGATCCATTGCAATAAAATCTGTTTTATTCGTAATTGCACTACCAGAATAAGTCCCCAATCCAAACTGAATATCTTTATCAACAGTAGGATCTGCAATAACTTCAATTAGACCTTTTCTCAAATTTATTATACGGCTATAACAATTATAAGTATTCGTATTACCCACACGATCACATAAACTCGCAATTTTGGTTTTATAGGCTCTATCGTCATTCGTATTCCCTATAAAACTAGAACTCAAGTTCACAGCACAATAATTATCTGATCGTGTTGCATAGGTATAGGTTGTAGTTGCTGTATTATCTTTATTAGGAATATTTACTGTTAAATTATTTGTTAAGTTTGTCCTATTACATAAATTTCTTTCAACATCTCTACAAAATATTAAACCACACACTCTTTCTGTATAGGCATAGCCGTAATCGACATCAAATGAATCAGCGTTATCCATACTCCCAGAAACGTCTAACATTAAATAAATCTTAGTCGTTCCTGTCCCTCCAGCTTGATAAATATCAATATCACTTGCCTGAATCTGCACAGGCACACCCGCCAGAATCAACGAAGTTACAGATGCAGCTAAAGTCGACACTTTAAAACGCATCCAATGGCTTGGAATCTGTTTATTCTTGTTCATAAAAACCTCTAACTAATCCTAACCTCAGGTCGAACCTGATTTTTTTAAAAATTGCCCCAAACTATATTCAGAAATCTGAGTAGTAAACGGTACATTTAACTTATGCAAACACTCAGATACAGTGACTTTGTCCTCGGTACTAATACCTGTAATGCTTGGATCGATATAACTCGCTCTTTTTAAACATGCATTTATCTCTTTCGCAGAAGCACTACTTAAAACAGGCATAACTGAGATCGCAGTCACCACGAGTGTTTTTGGCTCATCAATTTTTGCTCCTTCAGCATCAGTACCTTCTGGCACACCACTAAAAGGCAACACAGGCTTAATAGTAGACGTACCAACACGCACTGAAATCTGCGTCAAAGCAGCAGAACGGCCACTGCTAAAGAAGCCATCCTCATATTTACAAAAACTATCAAGCGTTCCCAAATTTGATGTTTGTAATTTCGAGGAGTTATCAATATAGGCTATTCCTGCTCTTCGTAATGCAAAGAAATCCTTCTCCGAACCTTTGTAGCAAAAAACCAGCTCTTTATTTCGATTCGCATCCATTTTGGGATAACCGAATAAATTTGTACCTAATAAATAGGTTTCAATTTTTGTTTTATCTTCAATAGGAATAAAAACTGCATCAGTATTCTGATTTAAAATTTGAATCGCCTGACCATTGGTTGCCACTTTAAGTCCAAACCATCCTGCCTTTACTGCCATTGCACCAATGATGGTGATTACAATCAGTATAAACAGCACTACGATCAACGTTGAGCCCATCTGCGTGTTTGTCTTTAAACTCATTGCGCATCTCCTATTGCATTACGCATGGCAACAGTTTGCTCCAAAGGAACTCTTAAAAATTTTCCAGTAACGCCTGTAGGATTACTTACTGTATAAGAGTTATTTAATAAGGTATAAGATGCGGGAATAACAGTATTTCCACCCGAATTATCAACAGAGCGTATAAGCACACCTAGTTGTAACGTAACCGGCCTAATAGTAGTTGCAGCATCTGTAAATTGTTTTAGAGTGAGGTAACTCATTTGGTTTGAAGCATTCACAACACCAACAAGCACTTTAAATTGGTCTACTCGCTGTAAAACAACCTGACCTGTACTACTACTGGTTAAATCAGTCAAGGTAGGGGTTACTGCACTAGAGTCATAATGCCCTGCCGCACAAGCGAGAACATAATCGTTTTTGCTTTTTTCATCTTTTCGAATAAAATATTTTTGTACAACCACCGTTGTTGCTGAAGTAACTTTCTTACCTTCACAATCAAAACCATTAAGCTGTGCTGGTTTATACTGAATCACTAAAATGTCACTTTTTATATTGGCTAAACTATCTCCAGTTGATGTAGAACTTAATGCTAAATCAGTAGTTGTCATTGCTGAAGGGTAATTCTCTTTTTTAACAATCAAACCAGATAATTTACTATTTTTCATTATTCGCCCACCCAAATCTAAATTGGTCTGACGAATATCAGCTGTAATATAGTTCATGCCAAAATTTGCATTATCTTGCACATTTTCCATTGCTTTTTGATATGAAAGCGTAGACTGCCCACTAATTAAAAGCTGTATAGCAGCAGCAACAATAATCAATCCAAGCGCTAAAGCAACCATTAACTCAACAAGGGTAAACCCCTTAATTTTGATTTTCATTAGAATGCCTCCACTACAACACAACGGGCACCTGACTTATATTTAAATTTATCTGCTTCGGTACAGGCTGCAGCATCACTATTACTTTGAGATGCTTTGGTTTCATCCCATGCTACATATATACAATTTCTCAAATTTTTTGTATCTGGACAGGAAAGTATGGCTATAGTCATATTCTTGTTTTTTGCCAGTTGAGTTACATCTGCAATATCTTTGAGTGCAAAATCATTCGCAGTACAATACGCATTTAAGCACTTGGTTGTGTCTGTCGAACTCACACCTTTATACGTACCTGACCTATTAAAATACATACGCTCACTTAAGTTTCGAGCAATATTAACTGCCTCTATTTTACGTAAAGCCTGCTCTCCCATCCCCAAAGATTTGTACTGTAACAATGCAAAACCTAAAACAGCAACTCCCAATAAGAGCATTGCGACTATGACTTCCATCAAACCGACACCTTTCTGATATTTCATATTTTTCTCTTATTTTCTCATTAGCATGTTTTCAAAGCTCTAGTAATCAATCCCAACTGGGTTATAGTTATAGATTCAATTTTTAAACTTTTACTGTGCTTTACACTTATACAAACTGGGTACCCTGCATTTTCAGTTTGAACCTGCCCATTCGCTAAAAAATAAATTGCTTTTACATTATTGTTTTGCAATTCTAAATTTGTTCCTAATCCAGTACTTAAATCGAAAATTTTTGCAGTTGCTGGAACACTATAGGAACTATCTAATTTCAATACAGAAACCTGTCGAGTCAAACGTGCATTATTTTTTGCATCATTTAAAGAAAAAAGAATCTTATCCACCCCTTCCTTTAATTCATTGTTTTGAATTAAAGATTGAAATGAAGGAGCAGCCATCGTCGCAATAATTCCCAACACCGCAATCGTCACCATTAACTCAATTAAGGTAAACCCCTGAATTTTGCGCATACTTTCTCTCCCCCTAGGTCTAAGCTTGACCCATTTAAACTATTACTTATTGAAATTACAAAAACTACACACAACAGATAAAAGGTATAAAAAAACAGATAATTGCCAAAATCCAATTATCTGTCAATTTTAAAAAAAATTCAGAATGTTAAATACTTAACACTTCAGACTTGAGTTACCGAAATACGTAACTCTTTCGGCAAACTAAAGGTGATATTCTCTTCACGCCCATCCAGCTCACGTGGTGCCTGAGCACCCCAGTCCTGCAAACGCTGAATCACCTGTTTAATTAAAATTTCCGGTGCAGAAGCACCTGCTGTGACTCCAATCTGAGCATTTTCTTTAAACCATTCCTGTTTAAGTTCATCGGCATTATCGACCAGATAAGCCGCCTTACCCATACGTTCCGCAAGCTCACGCAAACGATTTGAATTGGATGAATTTGGTGAACCCACAACTAGAACAACATCACAACGTTCAGCTAAGTCACGCACTGCATCCTGACGGTTCTGCGTGGCATAGCAAATATCATCTTTACGTGGACCTTGAATCAGCGGAAATTTCTGGCGAAGAGCATCAATCACTTTCGCTGTATCGTCAATTGATAAAGTGGTTTGCGTGACAAAAGCGACTTTATCAGGATTGCGTACCGTTAAAGCAGCGACATCTTCTTCATCTTCAACCAGATAAATCTCACCACCATTTTTTTTATCATATTGCCCCATGGTGCCTTCAACTTCGGGATGGCCTTCATGGCCAATCAAGATCGCCTCAACCCCTTCACGAGCATATTTGGTCACTTCAATATGCACCTTGGTCACCAAGGGACAAGTGGCATCAAAAACTTTCAGACCACGGCGTTCAGCCTCTTGCTGGACTGCTTTAGAAACGCCATGTGCGCTAAAAATCACAATATTATCATCAGGAACTTCGTCCAGTTCATCAACAAAAATTGCCCCGCGTTGGCGTAAGTCATCTACAACAAATTTGTTATGCACGACTTCATGACGCACATAGATCGGTGGATTGAAACATTCTAAGGCACGATTCACGATCGCAATGGCACGATCTACACCAGCACAAAAACCACGTGGGTTGGCTAAAACAATTTCCATAGAATCCTCAATACTCACACCATTTTTAGCGGTTCAATTGAAATAAATGTAAACAATCGACTGACAACTATTTAGTTTAAAGCCGCTCTACTCTAAAATAGAGAAGATATTTTATCATATCAGGAAAAATATCATGTCGGGTCTCTTGTTTGTCGTTTCTGCAGCGTCTGGAACAGGCAAAACATCCCTTGTTAAAGCCCTACTTGAGCGTGTCAACAATCTTCACGTTTCTGTGTCACACACTACACGCGGTCAACGACCTGGCGAACTCGATGGCGTGCACTATCATTTCTCCAATAAAGAAGATTTTTTAAATCTGGTCAATGAAGGTGGTTTTATCGAATACGCCGAAGTATTTGGTAATTACTACGGGACCGCACAAGCCACAGTCAAAGAGCAACTGGCCAAAGGCCATGATGTGCTACTGGAAATTGACTGGCAAGGTGCGCAACAGGTTCGTCGACTTTTTCCTGAATCTAAACAAATTTTTATCTTGCCACCAAGCCAGTTCGACTTGCGTGAACGCCTGTCTAACCGTGGTACTGATGCTGTGGATGTGATTGAACATCGTCTAAGCTGCGCGGTAGAAGATATGCAGCAATATAGTAACTTTGACTATATCATTATTAATGACGACTTTAATAAGGCGCTGCATGACCTTGAAGCGGTGATTATCGCCAATCGTCTGGTGCTTAGCCAGCAAGCCAACCGTCATGAAAAACTGATTCAGAAACTGATTACGCCGACTGGGCAGTGATTAAAACTTGAGTCTATAGACAAAGCCTTTTATACTGTGCAGTCTGTTAAAATTTATTATTCAAACGAGAATTCTTATGGCACGCGTCACCGTTGAAGATTGTTTAGACCATGTAGACAACCGCTTTGAGCTTGTACTAGTGGCAAGCAAGCGCGCGCGTCAATTGGCACGTCAAGGTATTGAACCAACTGTAGAATGGGACAATGACAAACCGACTGTTGTTGCTTTACGTGAAATCGCTTCAGGTCATGTATCAAAAGACATTTTGAAACAACGTGATCAAGACTATCAAACATCCAGCTTGGATCTTGCACTTTCTGCAAATAATCTAAACTTAGACGGTTTTTCTTTCCAATAAGAGATCGTCACTCAAAAAGCCTAGTTCTAAACTAGGCTTTTTTTGTTATGTGACTTTTATATTTATGCCAGAACGGTTATAACATAAGGGTTAGCTATCAAGTTTGTATTGGTTTTCTGCTCGCTAGCAGCCAAAAACCATCAAACTAGGAAATTCACATTTCTAAAATGCTTTCAGGTTTTATTTGTAAAAAATTCAGTTGAAAAGGTGTTTTATGCCAGGCCCACAGGTCAGTCAAGCCAAGCAGCAGTTAGAGCTCATTATCGATGCGTATTTAAGTGAAAGCGATGTCGAACGTGTGCTTGCGGCCTGTGATTATGCAGATATGGCGCATGACGGGATTGTGCGTAAAAGTGGTGAACCCTATATTCTGCATCCGATTGCGGTCAGCTGTATCTTGGCGCATATGCGTTTGGACACTGAAACTTTAATGGCTGCCCTGCTGCATGATGTGATTGAAGATACTGAGTTCAACAAAGACGATATTAGCAAGATTTTTGGTTTTACCGTCGCTGAACTGGTCGATGGTGTCACCAAACTGAGTCATTCCAGCGATAAAGAATATAATAAAGCGGCTTCTTTCCGGAAAATCCTGCAAGCGACTCTACAAGATCCACGTGTCATTATCGTGAAACTGGCCGACCGTTATCACAACATGACCACTTTGGACGCACTGCGTCCCGACAAACGCGCGCGTATTGCCCGCGAAACCTTTGAAATTTTTGTTCCAATGGCACGTATTGTCGGTATGAACGAAATGGCCGATAACCTGGAACATCTTTGTTATCAGAATCTAGATCTGGATATGTATAACAATGTGCAGGCTGCCCTGCTGGAAACCAAGCCAAAACGCTGTGAATATCAGGCCAAATGGGAAAAGAACCTAACTGAACTGCTGCAACAGAATGCCATTCAAGGCCGGATTAAGAAGAAAAATAACAATATTGAGCTACTGCGCCACTTCGTTAAAAATGACATCGATCTACAAGAATTGACTCACAGCCATGCTTTTGAAATTATTTTACAGAGTATCGCGGACTGTGACCGACTGGCAGAAATTCTGACGCAAAGTTTTAAAATTCAGAGTTATGAAGATCATATCCGTCGTCCATTACCGGGTGGTAACCAGTCCCTGATGATGCGCCTGAAAGGCGAAAAGACCACTTTGTCTTTGACCATTCAAACCGAACTGATGCGTAAAGCAGCACGTTTTGGTGTCGTGCTCGGTGAAAGTGCCCCGCAGGCCTGTCGTTCTGCGATTCAGGCCTCGATGCAAAACCTGAATGTCCTAGTCGATGGTGAGTGCGCCAAAACGACTTTTAGTGAATTACTGGACTATCTGCACCAAGAAAAAATCTGGGTCTATACCCCGCACGGCCATTTACATGAATTGCCACAAGGCGCCACGGCGGTTGACTTTGCCTATGCCGCGAGTTTATTCCTAGGCAACCATGCGGTGGGTGCAAAAATTAACAATGAAACTAAGCCGCTTTCAACGCCTTTAGTCAGTGGTCAGGTAGTCGAAATCATTACTGATGTCCTCGCCACTCCGAACCCAGATTGGCTCAGTTTTATTAATACCCAGAAAGCTCGTCGTGCTATTCAGAATATTCTGCGTGATCAAGATCCAGACGAACAGCGTCTGGTCGGACAACAGGCACTCAATCGTGCCTTGAAACTATTCCATCGTTCCATTCGCGATCTGACGGAAGCAGACTGGAAAAACCTCTTAGAATGGCGCCATGTTTCCAGTAAAGAGCAGCTGTTTGAA
Source organism: Acinetobacter lwoffii (assembly GCF_024129115.1). GTDB lineage: Bacteria > Pseudomonadota > Gammaproteobacteria > Pseudomonadales > Moraxellaceae > Acinetobacter > Acinetobacter lwoffii_T. The sequence continues at coordinate 147,734 of NZ_JAMXXO010000005.1, read as the reverse complement.
CAGATTGCAGTCGGTGATTTATTACCGCAACTGGTGGCCAACCATTTATTTGCCCAAGATCAGCATCAGAATATTGCCAGCTCAGACCGTCTGATTCAGGGAACGGAAGGTGTCGATGTCAAATATGCACATTGCTGCAATCCTGTGCTGGGTGATCCAATTCAGGGGCATTTGACCCGTCGCGGTCTGATTGTGCATCGTGCGCGCTGCCATAACCTGCTGCATGAACAGCATCAGCATCCAGAAAATATCATGTTGTTGCAGTGGACCTCTGATGATCTGGAAGATATCAGCTTTACTGCCTATCTCAGCATTGACCTGGACATGAATGACGAGCAGATTTCCGACCTGATTTACCAATGTCGTAAAGCGCATTCCGGGGTGGAAATGGTGCGCACTCAGGATGACAAAACTTACGTCAATATCGTGGTGCATAACCGTAAACAGATTGCACAGATTATCCGGGATTTACGCATGTATTTCGGTTTCCCGCGAATTATCCGTCTGGCACAGCCCGTCGTTTTCAGTGAAGCCTCTAAAGCGAGTTAATCATTTAAAACGATAGTGCTTTGATCGGCCGAATTGATCGAATATGATGTATGTCGATGATAAAAGGAGAAATTAATGTCCCGCCAAGTAATCCATACTGAAAATGCCCCTGCTGCGATTGGCACTTATTCGCAAGCCATTTTAGTGGGTGATACCTTATATCTATCAGGTCAAATTGGCCTGGATCCTTATAGTATGGAACTGGTTGAAGGCATTGAAGCTCAAATTCGCCGGGTGTTTGATAACTTAAAAGCAGTCTGTGAAGCCGCTGGTGGCTCTTTGGCAGATATTGCCAAACTGAATATTTTCCTGACCGACTTATCTCACTTTCAACTGGTCAATCAAATTATGGGTGAGTATTTTGCCCAGCCCTATCCAGCACGTGCCGCTTTAGGTGTGGCCAGCCTGCCTAAAGATGCCTTGGTTGAAATGGATGGCATTGTCATAATTAATCAATAAGTTATAAAAATTACTCAATCCCCACCCTGCAATATCTCATTCTAAATCATGAATCGCTTTTGTGTGGAAATCCGAGCAGTACTTGGATTTCCGCTCAGGTGGTGATTTTTTATCTAAATCATCAATCATGATAAAAGCTATTTCAAATGATTTTTATTGACAAACGATAACAATTATCAATAATATTACTTATCTTATTTAATCACTGTGGTTGTGTCCTATGTACGTTTGTCTATGCCGCGGCATTACAGATCAAGACATTAAAGATGCTATTGCAAATGGCGCTGAAAGTTATCGTGATGTCCGCGATATGTTGGACTTGGGAACTTGCTGTGGTCGCTGTGCACCAGAAGCCCGCATGATCATCAGTGATGAGGTTTCACAAATTGCAGCACGGCTAGCAGTTGCAGCATAAATTTAAAAAGATTTCTCCCTATAAGCATAATGAAAAAACAATGATCTTTGGTCATTACTCCTCCCCCGCCTTTGACTCTGGCGGGTTTTTATTGCCATTCATCTGAGTCTGAATGGATTCGATGTCGATTTTCATTTGCTGTTCCTTGACATCCTCACCTCTTTAAATAGAGCTGATTCCTCCTGCGAGACGCTTATGCCCAAGCGCAAGTATGTTCTTAGCACTATTCAAGTCCCGATCCAGAACACTTGAACAGTTTTCACATTCCCATACTCTTATTCGCAAATCTGTTCTACCTTTCGGACTGCTTGCAGTGACCTCACCACAGCACGAACACATTTGGGTTGTGAAACTTTCACTAACTTCTTCAAACCATACTCCTGCGTTCTCGCATTTATACTTGAGTATGGTCTTGAATGCTGAAAATCCGGTATCCAGAACAGACTTCGCCATCTTGGTTTTCACCAGTTTTTTCGCACTCAGATCGCCTACAACAATTAGTGCATTTTTCTTTATAAGCATCGTACTTGCTTTGTGCAAATGGTCTTTACGACAGTTTGCAATCTTGGCGTGTAATGCACGGACACGTTTTCTATTTTTCGCTCGTTGAGCAATCCCTAATTTCTGTTCATATTGACGGTAGAACTTGGGATTTGAAATTATTGTACCATCCGAACAAGTGGCTATATCCTTTAAGCCCAGATCAATTCCAATCAAATTAGTCGCAGTCGATTTCTCAATTTCAGGGCTATTCACAACTAAGCAGACATACCAACGGCCACGCGCATCCTCGACAAATGAACCAGTCTTGATACTGTAATTTGACAGTCCATAGCTATCCCATATTTTAAACTGATGCTTGCCATACTGGATATGGCCATTAGCATACTTGATTGCTACTTTCTTGAAGGGTATCCAACCTAGTGATCTTCTGGCTGATTTCTTATGACTGACCCGCCATCTTAGTTTGGTCTTCTTGAATTGCTTTCTGCGTATGACTAATTCTTCGGTAACAGCTTGAATGGTTTGACTATGCAACCCACAAAGCCTAGATGTACCTTTCGTATATTTAGCAATATCGTAAGCACTGAGAAATTCACCTTTTCTTTTAAGGTGTTTAAAGCTTAAATCATTGACATAATTCCAGACGAAATTCACTTCAGATGCTAATTGCTCTAATATCTTGGAATGTTTATCTTTAATGCGTAATTTAAGTGTTTTCATGCGATTATTTTATCAATGAAAATAACGAATAGAATATCCAAAGTTAAAAATGTTAACTTGAAACGACATTTCATGTCGTATGGCTTAGGTCACTTATTTATAACCCTGCCTTGAAGACGAGGTTTTACGTTTGATTTGATAAATTACTCGCCATTTGCCCCTGACTTGCTTTACTATCAGAATTAGAGCGCTTTCTTAGAAAGATAAAACAGGTCCAAATGGAGTTATGCGATGAAAGGCAATCGTGATGTGATTAATCAGCTCAATCAGGTGTTGTATCACCACTTAACTGCCATTAACCAGTATTTCCTGCATTCGCGCATGTTTAATGACTGGGGCATTGAGAAACTGGGCTCGGCAGAATATAAAGAATCCATTGTTCAAATGAAACATGCCGATAAAATTATTGAACGTATTTTATTTTTGGAAGGTCTGCCAAATTTACAGAATCTGGGCAAACTGTATATCGGTCAGCATACTCAAGAAGTACTGCATTGTGATGTGCGTAAAGTTAAAGAAAATATTGAAGTCATCCAGAAAGCAGTCGCGCTGGCTGAAACCCAAATGGATTATGTAACACGTGATCTGGTTCAGGAAATTCTAGAGAAAGAAGAAAATTATCTAGACTGGACGACAACGCAGATTGATCTGATCGAAAGTATTGGTATCGAAAACTATATTCAAAGTCAGCTCTAAACTTAAAGTTAAGCCAAGAAAAAGCCAGCATCTGCTGGCTTTTTTGTATTTAACGAGGTACATGCTGCATTAGTTCTTCATAACTCATTTCAGTTTTCTGAATAGTCTTTAAGCGTTGCAGCTGGTGCTTGGCTTCCGCCTCATATCCATTAAAAGCTAAAAGTTTGGCATATTTGATCAGGTTATATTTAGTCGGATAACTCAAGACCATTTGTTCACTTTCATGAATCTGTTCAGCAGACGCTTTGCTATAAGGATTCAGACGAATCCAGGCAATGCGATGATTAAACTCGGTTAACAGATAAATTGGTTTTTCATTGGTGATTTTTTCAGGTTGCTTTTCATAACGAATACTTTGTCCAAGTTTTGGCACCGCAACATCATAGTCGTGATAAATTACAATCAATAAAAGTAACCCAACAGCAAAAATGAATTTCATACCGATTAATGGCATAACCACTGTTTTAATTTTTAGATTTTGTGCCAGAACCGTACCCAGAATAAAACCGACTGGTAGCAGAAAATAGGCATAATGCTGTGGAAACTCAAACATGGCATGTGTGACAAATGCTCCAACCATCAAAATTCCAATGACAGACTCAGGCGTATTGACCCATCTTTGCAACTGATAGCCCAAATAACCAAAGTAGGCCAGAAATGGCAGACCGATGATCAGTCCATTCCAGAGTAAAAAGTCCAGAATAAAATTATGTGCACTACGAATCCAGACCGGGCCTTGCACGGTATCGCTAATCGAGACAAAAGCGACACTGGTCTGATACCAGCCATAGCCAAACCAAGGTTGTGCCTGAATTGCGGTCAGCATTTGCTGCCAGATGGCTAGTCGTGACATATCTCCAGTTGCACGTGCCACTACATCCCGGCTTTGAACTACGTCCGTATCCATTGCCTGTGCAGCGAGCTGACTGAGTAATGGAAAAGTGACAATACATGCAATAAAGAAAATGAACCAGGCGGTGCTGCAATACCATTTCAGGCGGATAATGCCTTTATATTGATAGAAAGCTAAATACAACATGATCGTGATCGCAGCTACCCAAGCGGTACGTGACTGACTTAAAGCAACCCCGATTACAATCACTACAGCACATACAAATAGCCACTTGGTCTGGATTTTTTTCTTTTCATAGAGGTAAAGGCAGCTCATCAATGCCATGACGAGAAAAGTTGCCATATTATTTGGCTGAGCGAAATTAGCATAGGGCCGCTGATTACCGCTGATATTCACCATACCTGGCAAAGTCGCGTCCAAATTAGACCACTGACACAGTGCAATAAGGCCTGTAATCGTTCCTGAAGCTAAAAACACATAGCTAAGGTGGGTAAAGGTTTCTTCCCGATTATAGTTTCCGGTTGAAAGGTGATAACCCAATACACTTGCCAGCCAAAAGCTAAAGACAAAAATGAAGCCCATCATGGCGATACTAAAAAAGAACACCTGCCCTGCCAGTAAATGTATAAATGGTATACAGGCAAGTAGTAATAAAGGTAAGCTAATAGCTGGGACTTTTAGTTTTTCTTTTAAGCAGATTGCAGCGAGCGCAAATAATGCAAAGAAGGCATACAGTTCACCAGTATATGTGACCCAAGGGCGGTAGTGAATGGGCATGAGCCACGCGAGGGAGATCAGGATTGCTGCGATGAGGGCGAGCGTGAATTTCATGGAAATGTCAGGCAGTGAAGGTTTAGCAAATGATAAACAAAAAGCAGATTAAAGGGTAATCTGCTTTTAGAAACTTAGTTTAAATTCTAGGGGATAAAAGAGTGATGAATTAAATGTTCAGCTTTTCCATAATACCAAAAACCTGGCGCCATTAGCTCAGCATGACTACCACATTGGAAACAAAGCAAGTCTTGTAAAAAATAATTCCCTAAAATATAAGTATAAAGACTAAACCACAGTAGTATTACCATTTTAGAGAAATATTTAGTTTTTGTAGTGACTTCAAAGTTAGACTTGTACTGTGAAAAAGCCAACCCCAACAATAAGACAATACTTATTTGCGAGGCTGGATACACTAAGTTCCCAGAAAAAAAAGCATCAACAGCTATAGCGCAAATACCCGCCTTAAGTGAAATATGCACATCATTTGAAGTGAGCACTTTTTTTAACTGATAAGAAATCCAGCAAAGGAAAATATAACCTAAAATTCCCCACTCAAAAATTAATTTTAAATAAAAATTATGTAAGTGATTTAAAGGATAATTGGTTGTTGCTAAAAAATTTCCACCGACCCCTTTCCATGGTTGTTCAACCCACTTTTGATATACATAACTCCAGAGTTCCCAACGACCAGAAGTACTGGTTCGGATAACATTTAAAGATTTATCAACCCCATGTATTTTATTGTAAAAATAATAAGTGAAATGACACACAGCGAAAGAGAATAAAATAACTGCCCCTGTGCCCAAGACCAGTTTTCGATGCTGTTTGGAAAGAATAAAAATTACAATCAAACCTATCAAAACACTAAGCAGTGCAGCTCTGGCACCATCAAACCATAAACCTAAAGTGAGTAAAAACACAATTAATGGATAAATAAAAGAAATATATTTATAATTTATACTTTTTAAGTAAATTGCCAAAAAAATAATCGGAACAACGACACTATCATAAATCCTAATATTACCAGCATTCATTTGCCAATTATACCAAATACCACCAGAAAGAAAGTCTTTTATAGAAAATATTATAAATATAGTAGGTATAATAGAGCAAATAATCAAAAAAAAGAGAAAGTGATTAAAAGGCTGGATGCTTTTATATTTCCTAATCTCCAGAGTTACCCATAATATAATAATAGTTAGACCAATAAGCATAGCTAAATCTTGATGCTGATATATACTAAATTTATTAAAGTGAAAAATTAAACCTAAAAATAATAATATAAAAACAAAAATCGATTTATATCTAAAAGTAGTATTTAGTCTAAACAATATAAGCATAAAACAGAGAGCTGAAATTAGTAAACTAATTAATCTTAATTCATCATATTGAAAAATACTCCAACCTACATGATAACCAAGTAGGTAAATTGCTAATATAACCAGTAAAATGATATACATAAAATGGAAGAGAGGCATAAGCCTCTCTAATTATAGAATTAAGATACTGTGCAACCGGTAGGAGAAAATGAATCCTTCCAACCATCATTAGTAGATTTAGTAATTTTACAAGTCCAAGCACCTGTAGCAGCACGAGATAAAATTACTTTTGCACCTGATGTAGCTGCAGCTGCTTTGTTACCAAGGGTAGCAGTAATACTTGCAGTACCAGCACTGGCAGAAGAAGCTACAGTAGGAGCAGCACTTAACAATGTAGAGTCAGTGTAACCTAAATTTGTTGCTGTAGTTTCATCAACTCCATTTAATAAATTTGTTTCAATAGCTGTTTTCATTGGCGAAATTTCAGCTAAAACACGAGTTACTTGTGATTTAGCAATATAATTTTGATACGCCGGAATCGCAATTGCAGCCAAAATACCGATAATCGCAACTACAATCATTAATTCAATAAGGGTAAAACCCTTTTGTACTGTATTCATAACATTCTCCACAAATGTTTTTTGTTTATGCATAAGCCTAAAGAAAAAGCTCATTTAGCTTAATTTTATATTTAGCACTAAGTGTGCCAAGTTTTATTATAATAAAATTGAAAGAAAAAACAGCACTTTAAAAAAATATTTTTATTTTTGTAACTTTTGTATTTTATTTTGTGTAACTAACTGACAAAAACTGTCAGTTAGTTGACTAAAATTACCCTAGAATTATTGGTTTATTCCCTAACTCATTTTTCAAGTCATCTATTTTATGATCGTAGTACTGGTCTAGAACCTGTCCTATCTGCTTTACGCCCTCAATTACCCCTTCTTTAAACTTCTGCTGAACTAAATGCTGAATAATGTTTTGGCAGATTTCATCCCAAACTTGCTGAGTCGTGGCATTTTTAATTCCCCGATCAATCACAATTTCCACCTTGTGCTCGCACAGATTCAAATAGAGCAGTACACCACTATTATATTCGGTATCCCAAACGCCAATTTCAGCAAACAACTGGCGAGCTCGACAAAGCGTATCCTGATAATAGGCAGATCGTGAAGGTAGACAGCCTTCAATCACCACCTGAATCTCCCCCACATGCCCATGCTCAGCTTCTTCTACCGCCACTGCAATCGCATGCTGATCCTGCTTGGAGAAAAAACGCTTGGTTGCCGGCATATAAAAGAAATGCTTTAGCCAGCGCTTAAAACTCGGCTGTGCATGTTCTTCCAGCTTAGGTTGCGTGACAATCTCTGTCGTATCTGTAGTTGTTACCATGAGCCTGATGCTCCTCCCCCGCCAAAACCGCCACCGCCACCGCCGAAGCCGCCGCCACCAAATCCACCACGGCCACTACCACCGCCCCGGCCGCCACCAGCTAAAAAGGCATGTAAAATCAGCTGGGCAATAGAGGTGACCAATAAAAAGAAAATACCTGCGCCAATCATTAGGCTAGCAACCAAGCCTAAGCCATTCACCAATCCTGCCGCTGTACCTGCCACCGCTGCAGTTGCTGCGCTCAGACGTTTACCAAAGATCATGGAGCCAATCACACCTGCAATAATAATAAAGATAACGCTTCCAAAAGTGGCTTGCGATGCTTTTTGTGCCTGATAGGCTTGTTCCTGACGTTCTTTGATTTCATCCGCGGCCTGTGCTGCAATTTCAGGATCTAAATTTAAAATTCTTTCAATTTCGGTTAGTCCGGAATCAATGCCCTGCGCATACTGACCTTGCTTAAAAAATGGCGTAATTTTGTCATGAATAATTCGACCTGCCACTATGTCGGGTAGTACACCCTCCAGACCATAACCGGTCAAGATTTGAATACGGCGATCATTAATGGCAATGGTCATCAACAAACCATTGTCGCGTTTGGCTGAACCCAGTTGCCAGACTTCTGCTACGCGCATGGAGTAATCAAAAATATCTTCCTGCCCCGTGGTCGGAACAATCACGACACCTATTTGCCCTTTGCCTTCATTATAAAGTTTTAGAATGCGCTGAGTGAGTTGCTGTTTTTCAGCGGGACTAAGTAAATTTGCCTGATCAATGACCGGTTCATTCAGGCTGGGTAAGTCGCGCTGAAGCTGCCCTTCAGCCATGTCATTGGCAATTTGTGGCTGTGAGACTGCTGCAGTTTCTGTATTTTGGGCTGGAGTATTTTGATTATTTTTAGGCTGTAAGATTTCACGGGCTACAATGACTTCTTCAGTATCTGTAGCCGTGGCCGTTTCTGCTGAAACAAGCGTGGTTATTCCCATGCCTAGCATGAGGAGCAAACCAGCACAATATTTCAGCAGCATCTCGGACATCTGATCTCTCGCTTATTTACAGATCTTACTTATTCAAAGGAAACCGTTGGCGCTTTCTGGGCACTTTGCTCGGCACTAAAGTTCGGTTTGGTGTCCATGCCAATCACTTTGGCGGTCATGACTTGCGGGAACTGACGCGCATAAGAGTTGAAGTCCTGTACTGTCGTAATATAACGGTTACGTGCCACTGCTATCCGATTTTCAGTCCCTTCTAGCTGTACCTGTAAATCACGGAATTGCTGATTGGCTTTCAGATCGGGATAATTTTCAGTCACAGCCAAAAGACGAGACAAGGCACTGGTCATCTGCGCCTGTGCTTCCTGATAACGCTGGAATAATTCAGGATCTTCCAGCACTTCACGATCTACTTTCAAACCGGCAACATTGGCACGTGCTTGTGTCACTTCAGTTAAAACCTGCTCTTCATGCGAGGCATAGCCTTTGACTACATTGACCAGATTAGGTACCAGATCGGCACGGCGCTGATACTGGTTCTGGACTTCCGACCAGGCTGCCGTTACTGCTTCATCTTTGACTTGCAAGGTATTATAGCCACAGCCACTCAGGGTCAAGGTACTAGCCAGCATCAAAGCTATGAGAGATTGTTTAAATACACGCATGATGTCTCGTCCTCAATTCTTTATTGATATTTATATAATTAATTTGATTTTAAACACTATTTTCTGAAGTTTTGTTACTTTTTATAATATTTTTAATGCTTTCCATTTTAGGGCTCAAATTCATCGAAGATTAAAAAACCCGCCGTGGCGGGTTGTTTTGAATGATGACTATTGATCTTTAACGGTTAGACATCAAGGTAATCCAGGATACCTTCAGCTGCCTGACGGCCTTCCCAGATTGCGGTTACCACCAGATCAGAACCACGAACCATATCACCACCAGCAAAGATTTTTGGATTTGAAGTCTGGAATTTGTATTGTTGCTGCTCAGCGGCAACGACACGACCTGAACCATCCAGATTGATTTCTACATCGGTGAACCAGTCTGCTGGGCTGGTACGGAAACCAAAAGCAAGCAGGACTGCATCCGCCGGCAGAATTTCTTCTGAACCCGGAATCGGCTCTGGACTCCGGCGACCGCGGCTGTCCGGCTCACCCAGCTGAGTAGTAATAAATTTCACACCGGTCACTTTACCATTTTCACCAACAATTTCGATCGGCTGACGGTTGAACTGGAAACTCACCCCTTCTTCACGCGCATTTTGCACTTCACGGCGTGAACCGGGCATATTTTCTTCATCACGACGGTAAGCACAAACTACCGATTCAGCACCTTGACGGATCGAAGTACGGTTACAGTCCATGGCCGTATCACCACCGCCTAAAACGATGACCTTTTTACCTTCCACGCTAATATATTCAGCCGGATCTTTTTCCCAGCCTTGGCAACGGTTGACATTGGCAATCAGGAAATCCAGCGCATCATGGACACCGTCCAGCTCTTCACCGGCAAAACCACCTTTCATATAAGTATAGGTGCCCATGCCCATGAATACCGCATCATAATCTGCAAGTAACTGGTCGATGGTCACATCTGTACCAATCTCAGTATTCAGACGGAATTCCACCCCCATACCGGTGAAAATTTCACGGCGGCGTTTCATCACATCTTTTTCCATCTTGAATTCTGGAATACCGAAAGTCAGCAACCCCCCAATTTCTGGACGTTTATCAAAGACCACAGGTTTTACCCCGTTACGCACCAAAATATCCGCACAGCCAAGTCCTGCAGGACCTGCCCCGATAATCGCGACTTTTTTATTGGTCCATTGCACATTGGACATATCTGGACGCCAGCCCAAAGCAAAAGCTGTATCGTTGATATATTTTTCTGCATTCCCGATCGTCACCGCACCAAAACCGTCGTTCAGGGTACACGCCCCTTCACACAGACGGTCTTGCGGACAGACACGGCCACAGACTTCCGGTAAAGTATTGGTCTGATGACACAGTTCAGCCGCCTGAAACAGACGTCCTTCAGACACCAGTTTTAACCAGTTTGGAATGTAGTTATGTACCGGACATTTCCACTCACAGTACGGGTTACCACAGCCTAGGCAGCGATGCGTCTGATTGGCTGCAATTTCCGCTGTATAAGGCTTATAAATTTCCACAAATTCTGCTTTGCGGACATCAATCTCTTTTTTCTCTGGGTCTTGGCGTGCGACATCCAGGAATTGAAAGTCATTATTCAGGCGTTCTGCCATGTCTCTCTCCGTGGGGAGATGTAAGGGGTTCACAGTTGCCTTACATCTGCCTATGTTTCTGCAGTAGTGGAATTATTGTGGATCAGCTTGAGTTGTTTTCAACAGCGTCTGCAAGTTGGCTGCTTTTGGTTTTACCAACCAGAACTTACGGCTGTAGAAGTCAAACTCGTGGCGGATCTTGTACGCCCAAGCACTACCTGTTTCTTTAATATGTTCATCGAGAATACGACCCAAGAAGGCTTTATGCTCCTCCATCGCTTCGGTGGAAATACGGTTCAGCTCAATCAGCTCGTGGTTATAATGATCAACGAAGTCATTATCCAGATCAAGCACATAAGCAAAACCACCAGTCATACCCGCACCGAAGTTATGTCCAACTTTACCCAGCACTGTCACAATACCACCGGTCATATATTCACAGCAGTGATCACCTGCGCCTTCAATCACGGCAAATGCACCCGAGTTACGCACCGCGAAACGCTCGCCCGCTGTACCCGCTGCATATAACTTACCGCCAGTCGCACCGTACAAACAGGTGTTCCCAATAATCGCGGTATTTTGGGTCTGGAATGGCGAACCTTTCGGTGGGAAGATCGAGATACGACCGCCAGCCATGCCTTTACCGACATAATCATTGGCATCGCCTTCTAGGCTGATATGCAGACCACCGGCATTCCAGACACCTAGTGACTGGCCTGCAGTACCATTCAGGTGAACTTTCACCGGATGGGCTTCCATGCTCAGGTTGCCATAGCGTTTCGCAATTTCACCAGACAGACGGGCACCAATCGAACGGTCACAGTTACCGATTGTGAAGCTATATTCGCCGCCAGTTCCTGCTTCGATGGCAGGTAGAATCTCATCCACCATTTTTTCAGCCAGAATCCCTTTATCAAATGGTGCATTGCCCTGTACTTCGCAGTACTGTGCTTTACCTTCTGCAGCAGGATGTGATTCCAGTAATTTACTTAAATCAAGATGTGCATGCTTTGCAGTTTCACCTGGCAAGACTTCCAGCAGATCCGTACGGCCAATCAGGTCTTTCAGACTTGATACACCGAGTGCTGCCAGCCATTCACGGGTTTCTTCAGCAATAAAGGTGAAGAAGTTGATCAGCATTTGTGGCTCGCCAATATAATGCTCTTGACGTAAATGATCTTGTTGAGTCGCAACACCGGTTGCACAGTTATTCAAGTGGCAGATACGCAAGTATTTACAACCTAAGGCAATCATTGGGGTTGAACCAAAGCCGAAGCTTTCAGCACCGAGAATTGCTGCTTTTACGACATCCAGACCGGTTTTTAAACCGCCATCTGTCTGTACGCGAACTTTACCACGCAGGTCATTGACACGAAGGGCCTGATGCGCTTCAGAAAGACCCAGTTCCCACGGTGAACCTGCATGATGAATTGAAGAAAGTGGAGAAGCCGCTGTACCGCCATCATAACCAGAAATGGTAATGAAATCGGCATACGCTTTCGCTACACCCGCCGCAATCGTACCGACACCCGGTTCAGAAACCAGCTTAACTGACACCATCGCCTGTGGGTTAACCTGTTTTAAATCAAAGATCAACTGTGATAAATCTTCAATTGAATAGATGTCGTGATGCGGAGGTGGCGAAATCAGGGTAACGCCCGGTACAGAGTAACGTAAACGGGCAATGAGACCATTCACTTTACCACCCGGCAACTGACCACCTTCACCTGGTTTTGCACCTTGCGCGACTTTAATTTGAAGAACTTCTGCAGATGTTAAGTAAGCAGGCGTCACACCAAAACGGCCCGATGCAATTTGTTTGATTTTCGAGTTGCGGATAGTACCGTAACGCGCTGGATCTTCACCGCCCTCACCTGAGTTCGAGCGACCACCAATCGTGTTCATGGCAATCGCAATCGCTTCATGTGCTTCAGGTGACAGTGCGCCCAAAGACATGCCGGCAGAGTCAAAGCGAGGCAGGATCTCTTCCACAGATTCCACTTGTTCAACTGGAATCGAATTGTCTGTTTTCAGTTTAAATAGGTCACGAATCGTCGCAATTGGACGCTTATTCACCAGTTCTGCATATTCTTTAAAATCTGCGTAGTTCCCAGAACGTACGGCTTTATGCAGCGAGTTGATTACATCCGGGTTAAAGGCATGATATTCCTTGCCAAAGACAAACTTCAGCAGACCGCCCTGATCGATTGGCTTACGGTTTTTCCAGGCAATATCCGCCAACTGTTTCTGATCATTTTCAAGATCGACAAAAGTGGCACCCTGAATACGGCTTGGTACACCGATGAAGCATTTATCCACCACTTCATTAGATAAACCCACTGCTTCAAACAACTGACCACCACGGTAAGAGGCAACCGTAGAAATACCCATTTTCGAAAGAACTTTCAGCAGACCTTTCTCAATCCCCTTACGGAAATTGTTTTGCGCATAGATTGGATCACCCAATAATTCACCTTTGGCGACCAGATCATTGATCACGTCATAAGCCAGGTACGGGTAGATGGCTGTCGCACCAAAACCAAGTAGAACTGCAAACTGATGTGGATCACGAGCAAAGCCAGTTTCAATAATCAAGTTGGCATCAGTACGCAAACCAGTATTGATCAAGTGATGATGCACCGCACCGGTGATCATGAAAGCATTGGCTGGCAAGTAACCTTCACGGACTTTCTTATCTGAAAGCACCAGCAAGGTTTTACCATCACGAATCGCCTGTGCAGATTCTTCACAGATACGCGCAATTGCCGCTTCCAGACCTTCGGTTTCAGCATAGTTCAGGTCGATATCTGCAATTTCATAACCGGCACGACCCAAGGTACGGATCTGATGCATTTTCGAATTAGATAGCACAGGACTGGAAATGATCAGACGATCAGCATGCTCAGGTCCTTGTTCAAATACATTTTGTTCACGACCCAAACAGGTTTCCAGTGACATCACAATCGATTCACGTAGCGGATCGATCGGCGGATTGGTCACCTGTGCAAACTGCTGGCGGAAATAATCCGACACATGGCGCACCTGACGAGACAATACTGCCATTGGGGTATCATCACCCATTGAGCCTACAGCTTCCTGACCGCTTTCAGCAATCGGACGTAACAACTGGTCACGCTCTTCAAAGGTCACCATGAACATTTTTTGTGCCGCTTTCAGGCCATCGCCTTTTAAGCCTTGATCACATAAATATTCTTCCAGCTCTGGACTACCTTGCAAACGTACAGAATTTTCACGTAACCATTCACGGTATGGACGCATACGTTTCAGATGATTATTGACATCTTGCGTATCCAGTACCTTGCCGGTTTGCGTATCGATGACCAGCATTTGACCTGGACCTACCCGACCTTTAGAAATGACATCTTCAGGTTGATAACCCCACACGCCAATTTCAGAAGCCAGCGTGATATAACCATTTTTAGTGATGACCCAACGCGCAGGACGCAGACCGTTGCGATCCAGCATACAGATCGCATGGCGACCATCCTGAATCACCAGACCTGCAGGACCATCCCAGGCTTCCATGTGTTTTGAGTTGAATTCGTAGAAAGCTCGAAGATCAGCATCAAGTGTTTCCACGTTCTGCCAGGCAGGCGGAACCAACATACGGAGTGCACGGAACAGATCCATGCCGCCACCGACCAGAATCTCCAGCATGTTGTCCAGGCTTGAAGAATCTGAACCGGTACGGTTCACAATTGGATTCAGTTCAGTTAAACCCGGCAATAATGGATTTTCAAATTTTGGTACACGCGCCATGGCCCAGTTACGGTTTGCAGTAATGGTATTAATTTCACCATTGTGCGCCAGATAACGGAACGGCTGTGCCAACGGCCAGCGTGGCAAAGTATTGGTCGAGAAGCGCTGATGGAAGACCACAATATGTGATTCCAAACGTGGATCAGCCAGATCTGTATAAAAATCTGCAATCGCTTCCGGCATCATCAAGCCTTTATAGCTGATGACCGTTGAACATAAAGTAGTGACGTAGAAAGACGTATCATTGCTTAACAGCTGCTCTGCACGACGGCGTGCCAAGAATAACTTACGGTTAAATTCAACCTCAGTCACACCCATTGGACAGTTAACAATAATCTGTTCAAATGCCGGCATCGATTGCAATGCAATTTCACCCAGGGCATCGACATTGGTCGGAATTACACGCCAAGCCAAAACGATTAAACCTTCAGCTTCAATCTCTTTGTTTAAAACCTGTTTGGCATGAGCAGCAAGCGCAGGATCAAGATTTAGAAACACCGAACCCACAGCAAAGACTTCACTCAAGGTGGTATCACTTAAGCGTTTTGCTTCTTCACGGAAGAATTTTTTTGGCATTGCCAAGAGCAAACCACAACCATCTCCAGTCTTGCCATCTGCGGCAATACCACCACGATGGGTCATACAACTCAAACTATGAATCGCGGTCTTGACGAGATCATGGCTAGCATCACCCTGCATATGGGCGATCAAACCAAAACCACAGTTATCTTTAAACTCATCCGGTTGGTATAAACCTTGAGCGGGAGCTACATTATTAGGCGATGGCATGTGCATAGCGTACCCTTCTTTCACTAAGCCTCAACAGGCTATTAAACAATCTAAATTTTTCTCTGCGCTGGCGTCTAATGGACTTTCGAAGACCGTCTTGGTAGAGCAAAAGCATTTTTCTTTATTTCTTCAGACTAGTCTTTTTTTAGACTAAATGCATAACAAATAAAGTTTATTCTACTCATGAATAACATAAAAATCTGGAATAAATATGACATTCATACAGTGTCATCGAATCATTTTTCGCGCTAAAACAGGGAGATTAATTCAATTCATGCACCAATAAAGCAAATTCCATGCCAACAAACAGCGCATAAATTAAAACAATACAGATGACAAAGATTTAGCGCAGAACAGCACTCTAAGGGTTAATTTTAATGTGCATTTTTTGCACCAAAAGCGCTCATTTTTAATTCTGTAATTTTTTGGATGCGCTATTTTAGACCGAACTAATTAAATGGATCACTAATCTCGTTATTTTGAGGACGCGGATTACTGCCCTGAGCAGGTCGATTATTGTTATTTTGTGGTTGAGGTATACTTTCTACAGCACTTTCAGATTTCTGTACATCGACCACATTTCCCGATGAATCACGGCGCACAATGGTGGTACTGGTAGTCGCCGCATCAGAGCTACGCGGCTTGGACTCAGTTTGAGTTTGCTGCTGTCTAAGTCGTACCGATTCATCTACTTTCGGCAAAGGCACATTTTTCAAACGAATTTCGTAAAGCTTTTGATTACTGGCCAATTCTTCTGAACCCAGATTATTGACCAGACTGACATATTGCTGCATTGCTACAACTTCAGGCTTAACTGAGGCTGGTAAATTTAACTTCAGTGTAGATAAAGCCTGATTGGCTTGCGCTGCCGTCTTATATTGACCATATAACAATACATATTGTTCTGGCTGATTTTCACCCGATATTCTTAAATAAATAAAAGGTTTACGATCGGACTGTTTTTTAAGAAAACTTTTTAAAATGGCTTCATTGGTCACACGAAATAATTCAATGGCGTGCTGGTTTTTCGCTTCATTGACAAATTTGGTACCACGGAATTCCGGCTCATGACTGGCATTCACGACGGTACGCGTATTTAGGTCCAGTGGTTTCACTTCCTGAAAAAGTGCACCAAGATGGGTCATTGTGGCGACTTTTTCTGGTTGAATCTGCAACTGAACTTCAGTTTCAGGCTTTTTTTCAATTTCGACGACATCATCTGAATCAGTCACCGCCCAAAAAACTAAGGCAGCAAATAGGCAGCATACACCACAGACCAGCCAGAAATAATGCTGAATCTTTTGCCAAGGAGTATGTAATGCTGCCATAAAACTAAACCTATGCCTGACTGGCTAAAATTGCCTGTTTCATTAACTCGAGATCAAAGTCTCGGGTAATCACTGCTTCGCCTAATTGCTTTAATAACACCAGACGCAATTGTCCATTTAAGACTTTTTTGTCATGGGCCATATAGGCCAGAAAATCATCCAGAGGGATTTTAGGACAAACCACAGGAAGTTTGGCACGAGAAATGATTTTTTTTGTACGTTCTAAATCTTCTTGAGAAATCCAGCCCATACGCTGTGACAGATCCGCAGCTATCACCATACCGGTGGCAACAGCCTCGCCATGTAGCCAGACACCATACCCCAGGTAGGATTCAATCGCATGCCCAAAAGTATGACCTAAATTGAGTAAAGCACGTTCCCCCTGCTCCTTCTCATCATTGGCTACAATCCGCGCCTTATGCGCACAGGAACGGTAAACGGCTTCAGCAAGCAACTGTTCATCTCGAGCGGCCAGAGCATCCATATTATCTTCAAGCCAGACCAGAAATGACTCATCGCCTAGCAGCGCATATTTAATCACTTCAGCCAAACCTGCTGAAAGCTCTCGATCAGGCAAAGTAGCAAGCTGCGACATATCCGCCAGTACCACTTGAGGTTGCTGGAAAGCGCCAATCATGTTTTTACCGAGTGGATGATTGATCCCGGTTTTTCCACCAACACTTGAATCTACTTGCGACAGCAAGGTCGTCGGTACCTGAATAAAATACACTCCGCGCTGGAAACAGGCCGAAGCAAATCCGGCCATATCTCCAATCACACCCCCACCCAACGCAAGCACAGTACAGTCCCGATTAAACCTGGCTTCAAGCAGTGCATCAAAAATCAGGTTCAGATGCTGGCTATCCTTATATTTTTCACCATCAGGCAGAATGCAGGTCGCAACACGTTTGTCTAGAGCCTCAATCGCCGTTTGATAACGCTGCAAATAAAGTGGTGCAACCGTAGTATTGCTCACAATCATTACTTGCTTGCCATGAATATAGGGTGCCAATAAGGCCTGTGGATCCAGATCGCTCCCGATAAAAATAGGGTAACGACGTTCTCCGAGTTCTACATATAAGGTTTGCATGCTTGATTAACCACTTTATTCAATGAACTTAGTTTTTAGAAGTAATGAGATTGAGAATCCGTTGCGCCAGATCTCGTGCAGCACCCTGATTGGTCTCAATAATATGATGCGCCACTTCCCGATACAAGGGATCACGGACTGCCAATAAATCCCGTAACTTTTGTTCCGGATTTTCGACTTGGAGGAGGGGACGGTTTTTATCGCGATAGGTACGTTGCAGTTGAATTTCAACCGGCGTATAGAGATAGACAACAATTCCGCGCTGTTTCAGATAATCCCGATTTAAGGTCTGAGTAATGGCCCCACCACCAGTGGCTAAAACCAGATGGGGGCGTGAGGTAAGGTCATTAATGACAGCAGTTTCACGGTCACGAAACCCCTGCTCCCCTTCTTTTTCAAAAATCCAGGGAATGGTCGCTCCTGTTTTACGTTCAATTTCATGATCACTGTCTAGAAATTCACGTCCTAACAATTCTGCGAGATGTCGTCCTACTGTTGTTTTACCGGCCCCCATCGGCCCTACCAAATAAATATTTGGTAGGGTTTCAAACTCTTTGCTTGGCAAGGAGTCACCTATTCGTTTTGTTAAATTCAAAATATATTAATGATTTCTTGAAACACTGTCATTAACAATTCGAGGTGTAACGAAAATCAGAAGCTCACGCTTGTTATCCGACTTTAAATCTTTACGGAATAAACGCCCTACATAAGGAATATCCCCCAAAAATGGTACCTTGGTTTGTGCATTACGGGTTTCCTGCTCAAAAATACCGCCCAGAACCACGGTTTCACCATTATCCACCAAAACATTGGTGTTGATCTGGTTTTTGTTAATAGTGAGTTGTCCGGTCGGTGTCGGGTTGCCTGGAGAGTCACTGGTAATATTGAGTTCCATCTGCACTTTACCATCTGGCGTAATACTTGGCGTAACATCCAGACTTAAGGTGGCATCAATAAATTCCGTGGTAGACACTGCATTCGCACCACCACCCTCTGCTGACTGGTATGGAATTTGTGAACCAGATGCAACAGTCGCTTTTTGCTTGTCCGCTGTCAGTACTTTAGGGGTAGAAATCACCTCGCCATAACCATCTGCCTGAAGTGCAGAAAGCTCAAGATCAAGCATAAAATCAGAGAGACTGATTAAACCAAAGGCAATACGGCTTGCACCCTGACTAGTAACCCCCAAGTCCACATTAAGATTATCCGGTCGTTGAATCGTATACTTACCATCATCATCAGGTGTTTTTAAATCCCATAATGTAGTATCACTACCACCTACCAATAAATGATTATTATCAGTTATACCTTGAGACAGAAGCCCCCATTTCACCCCCATCTCTTTGGTGAAGTCAGTGGTAGCTCGCACAATACGTGCTTCGACCATCACCTGCTTGACCTGTACATCAAGTAGATCCACCATATTCCGGATTTTATCAATAAAGAGCTGAGTATCATTCACAATAATGGTATTAGTTCGTGCATCAACAGATACTGAACCACGTGAACTTAATAAACTTTCTCCACCATCATTATTATTCGTGCTACTCGAACCACCTGAGCCAGATGCCCCTTTATTCTGTGTAATCAGTTTTTCAATATCAGCGGCTTTGGCATAACTGAGCTGCATATATTCAGTTTGGATAGGGGCAAGTGCAACACTCTGTTTAATAGCCTTAGCTTCTTCCTCTTCAGCCTTAATCAGCTCTGCAACTGGTGCGATCCAGATCACATTGCCATTACGGCGTTTATCCAGATTTTTGGTTTTTAGCACAATATCCAGCGCCTGATCCCACGGTACCTCTTTCAAGCGCAAGGTAATGTTACCTTGTACACTATCTGCAGCCACCATATTGATATCGGTAAAATCAGCCAGGAGCTGTAGTACACGACGGACTTCGATGTCCTGAAAATCTAAAGAAATCTTCTTACCCGTATAGGCAACGGTTTTAGGACGCAATGGACTCTTGGCTTCTGGTCGTTTCAAACTGATGGTCAGCTTGTTATCAGTCTGATAAGCCATATATTCATAACTTTCCGCAGACTGAATCGTAATGACTCCTGAACCATTTTGATTCACAGCATCCACACTCGATACCGGAGTCGCGAAATCAGTCACATTGAGTCGACGGGTCAAATGTGCAGGGATTTTAGAGCCTAAAGTCCGCACAATAACTTTGGTACCCTGCTGCTGTACATCGACTGGTGTATTATTTCCTAGCAGATCAATAACGACCTGGCCTTCACCTTGCGCACCGCGCTGGAAACCAATATTACTGATACCCTGAGCTGACTGTTGCTGCACAGGTTGAGCTATGGCTACAGGAGTTGCCGAGTTAATTTTAAGAATAAAGGTATTACCTTCCACGCGAGTCGTAAAGGCTCCTGCCTCGGTCAAGTTTACCGTCAGACGTGCCCGCTGAGCATCCGAAGTGACATCCACTGAACTGGCTTCACGTGTTGCCACCGGAATACTGCTTTGTTTTAAATTCTGTTGTGCCTTGTCAAAGTCCAGAATCAAACGTGACGGTGATTCTAATTGGTAGGCCTGTGGTTGTGGTGGCAAACCATTGAACATCACCCGAATCTCAGTTCCTTGTCCAGGAAGCTGCATGGGTACTACATTGGTCATTGAAACCTGTGCACTAGCCGCTTGCATCACCGCAATCGCAACAGCACCCATGGAAAACTGACGAAACACACGATTCATTGTATTAACATCCCCAAAAATAAATTCTTTAATACTCTTATTCATTGTTATTCCTTTAAAACTTATGGCGCCGGCCCGATAAGAACCAAACTTCGCGGACGTTCCACATATCCCTCACGGCCATCTGGAATAATCTCAATCAAATCGATTTGTGTTGGTGTAATTCCAACCACACGACCATGATTAAGTCCCATATAGCTACCACGTTGAATCCGCTCAACCTCACCATCAGGCGTCTGGATTAAAGCCAGAATCTGCCCGGCCTGATTACGCATGCTGCCTTTCATGGTCAAAGTTTCCAGCGGATAACTTTCTAGCGGTTGCAGTTGACGTGATAGGTTTGGATAAACCCGTTTCCCCGCCATAATTTTCAGTTCAGCAGCCAAAGAACTTGGTAAAAAAGGACTTTTGATCTGATGTGCTGCATAGTTGAAGGTTTCAACTGGCATAAAATCAGGCGCAGGTTCAATCGGTAAAGGCGGCTGATTACGAATATTGGCCATTTCCTGATTGACTGCATCAATGCGTGAATCACATCCCAATAATAAAAACCCAAGCGTTAAAGCCGAAGTAATTTTAATGTTCTTCATTACTGCGCCCCCTGAGTAGTGCTGTTAGCTGCAGGCTGCGCTGCAGCGCCTTCCGCATTACCGACATAACGATAAGTTTTGGCTTTCACCACATAATCAATGACCGGAATTTCAGATTTTTTCTCTTTGTTTTCAGTACCGGTAATGGTGAAATCATGCAGCGTAACAATACGTGACAAGCCGGCAATACTGCTCACAAAGGAACCAAAAGCGTGATAATCCCCAGTAGCTTCAATCGCAATTGGCTGTTCAATAAAGAACTCTTGTTTAATTTCAGGCTCTAGACGGATATTTTTAAACTTCAGGCCTGAATTCACACCGCTCAGGTTAATATCTTCAACCAGACCCGGAATTTCAGTTTCTTTCGGCAACTGTTCTAACTGCTGGTTAAAACGGGCTTCCATTTCCTGAAGCTGGATTTGATATTGTTGTAAATTGCGTAATTTGGATTCTTTTTCGCGAAATTCATTCAGCAGGTTTTGTTCTTGAGCACTGGCTTGTGAAATTGACTCAATCGTGCTTCTGATCATGACAAAGTAAATCACCGCAAATGCCAGTGCCGCAATAAAAATCCAGCAGGTAATTTTGACCGACAAAGGCCAGCTACCATAGTTATTTGGATCTAATGTATTGAATTGCTGAAAAAACTTTTCAACAGTCATTTTATTTTTAGGTACAGCGACGACATCTTGGCCGAACTCATCGAATTCTTCATTACTCATGATGATGCCCCCGTAGTTGTAGCGACTGCTTGTTGTTCTTCGTTAAGTACTGGCTGAGCGATCTGATCCAGATCCACAGTTACAGTAAAACTGCCATAAGATTCTTCCACACGTGGAATAATCGAGCTCGGTGCCTTTTCTTTTGCTTCTTCAGCCACCAGGAAGGCATTCATAAAGGCATTCCGATACCAAGATGAAGCTTCCAGATTACGGAGCAGTTCTGCTACCGTATTTGGACTCTCAGCTCGACCTTCAATGGTAAACTTATCACCGATACGCTGGAATTTGGTGATATACATATTGCTTGGGGTCACCCGCACAATTTCATCAATCAGATGCACTGCAATCGGACGTTGGGTTTGTAGGCCCTGAATCAGTTTCATCCGTTCAACAATTGCATTACGCTGTTCTTGTAAACCTTCAAGCGCCTTTAACTGCACATCCAGATTCTGGTTGGTACTTTGAATCAGCTGATTGGCCTGCTCCTGATCTTGAAGCTTGTGATCATAATAAAACCAGGTTGAACCCGCTGCCGCTAATCCCAAGAAAAGCGCCCCCACGCAGATTGCCACGAATTCATTATTTCTTTTAATTCTTAGCTCATCACGCCAAGGAAGTAAGTTAATTCTTGCCATTAATCAAAACTCCTTAATGCCAAACCGCATGCAACCATGAGTGATGACGCGTCATTTTCAATTTTTTTAATATCAATTTGAGGAGAAAAGCCCATTTGCAAAAATGGATTCGCGATCGTGACACGGTAACCGAGTTTTTGTTGTAATAATTTTGCCAGACCTGGAATATTGGCATTCCCGCCGGCCAGTAAAATATGGTCAATCTCATTAAACTGAGAAGATGAAAAGAAGAATTGTAATGAACGGGCTGCCTGTTGTACCACGGCATCCAAGAAGGGTTCTAGGACTTCAATATCATAATCATCAGGCAAGGCACGGGTTTTTTTAGCACGTCCAGCTTCTTCAAAGGATAATCCATAACGATTCTGAATTTCCTGAGTTAATTGCTTACCGCCAAACACCTGCTCACGAGTATAAATAATCTTGTTGTTCTGCATCACCGACAAGGTCGTCATACTATGACCAATGTCTAAAATACCAACCGTATTGACCCCCATCGGTAAAGTATCCGAAAATACCTTAAAGGCATTTTCCAGCGCAAAACTTTCTACATCTGCAATCTTAGGCGTTAGACTGCTAATCTCTAAAACTTCAGAACGTGCTTCGACATTTTCAATTCGGGTAGCGACCAGCAGCACATTGACCCGGTTCGGATTGGCAAGACGGTCTGGCAGAACTTCAAAGTCCAGACTCGCTTCATCGAGTGGAAAAGGAATGTATTGTTCCGCATCTTCACGAATCTGAACTTCACGTTCATCATCTGACATGTCTGCATCCATCTCAATGATTTTGGTGATGACCATTGAAGTAGGAATCGCAAAAGCGGCCTGATTCGACTGGGTATTACCCAAATTAATTGCACGCCCAAGGGCATCAGCGACTGCTTCTGGGTTTAAGATGTTTTTTTCAACAACACTGTTTTCCGATAATGGGATCAAAGCATAGCTCTCTACCCAGTAACGGCCACTTTTTACAGAAAGTTCTAAAACCTTAACAGAAGTCGAACTAATATCGACTCCTATTAACCCCTTATTTGGTTTACGATATAACCTGCGCACAATACACTTCCTATTATTTTTTTGTCCCCAATTCAATCTAACTTACCAATTGGTCCAGTCTATAATTTTATATAGATACAATAACTCATCTAACAATATGGATATCGACAGGATATACTGACCGGTAATTAGTTCGCCATTAGCTCTTATTAAAACTTACTTGTTATGAAAAAGCTATCTTGTTCAGGCCTTGTTCATCCATTTTTTTTGATCATTATCATTATACTGATCTCAATTCCGATGGGTTTCTATGGCATGTATCTCTATATTGCCCCATCTTTGCCTGAAATGTCTACGCTTAAAAAGGCCCCTTTATTAAAGCCTTTACAAGTTTTTAGTTCAGATAATGAATTAATTGCCGAATATGGAGGCAAGCTTTCTGTTCCCGTGAAATATGAACAAATTCCGCCCGAGTTTATTCATGCTTTCCTCGCCGCTGAAGATTCCAGCTTTTTTGAGCATAGCGGGATCAGCTTTAAAAGCTTGGGACGCGCACTCAGTGAGACGGTGACCGGCTCGGATATACAGACCGGTGGTTCGACCATTACCATGCAAGTGGCAAAAAATTATTACCTTAGTCCTGAACGGACGCTGAAGCGCAAACTGACTGAAATTTTTCTGGCACGTAAAATTGAGCAGAACTTAAGTAAAGAAGAAATTCTGACCCTGTATGTCAATAAAATTTTCCTGGGGAAAAATGCTTACGGCATCGCAGCAGCAGCTAAAATTTACTATAACAAGAGCTTAGAAGAGCTTTCAATTGCACAAATGGCGATGATCTCTGGACTGCCTAAAGCACCTTCTCGATACAATCCGGTCGCCAATCCCAAACGCGCCCTGGAACGTCGTAACTGGATTCTGGGCCGTATGCTGCAATTGGGCTATTTAAACCAGAGCCAGTATCAGCAAGCCATTGCTGAACCGGTAAATTTAGATATGCCTGACCGGAGTACCCGAAACAAATTCCCGTATGTCGGTGAAATGGTACGCTCTGAACTGGTACAAAATTTTGGTGAACAGGCGGTAGATTCCGGCTATAAAGTCTATACCACTATTCATAGTGAACGTCAGGCCTATGCGGAGCAAGCGGTACAAGAAGGCTTAGAGGCTTATGACCGTCGACATGGCTGGCGTGGTGCTGAAGCACATGATCAACCTCTCGACAAGTTCCGTGCTTATGCTAACACCTATCCCGCGCAAGTAACCAAGGTGGGCACTTCCAGCTTTGAAGCACTCATGCAGGACGGAAGTAGCGTAACTGTTCCTTGGTCAGGTATGTCCTGGGCGCGTCGCTTTCGTAACGTCAACAGTGTAGGTGGCGCACCGAGCAAAGCGTCCGAAATTGTCAAAGTCAAAGATATTGTTCGCTTAAGACCCAATGAAAATAAAACCTCTTGGTCATTGGTGCAGATCCCCAATGTGCAAGGACAATTGATTGCCATCAACCCAAATAATGGTGCGATTGAAGCCATTGTCGGGGGATATAATTTTTATCAGTCGAAATTTAACCGTGCAACCCAAGGCTGGCGTCAACCTGGTTCTACCATTAAGCCTTTTGTTTATGCACTGGCTTTAGAACGTGGCATGACGCCACATACCATGGTCAATGATGCACCCATTACCATTGGCAAATGGACGCCACGTAACTCGGATGGCCGTTATCTGGGTATGATCCCGTTACGCCGTGCACTTTATCTGTCACGTAATACAGTCTCAGTGCGCTTATTACAGGCCGTCGGGATTGAACGTACACGTCAGTTATTCATGGATTTCGGTTTACAGGATAACCAGATTCCACGTAACTATACCATTGCCTTAGGCACCCCGCAGGTTCTTCCGATTCAGATGGCGACTGGCTATGCCACCTTTGCCAATGGCGGTTACCGAATCCAGCCGCACTTTATTACCCGTATTGAAGATGCCTATGGCAATACCATCTTTGAAGCCAAGCCTGAATATGCCTGCATTTCATGTATTAATGAAAAAGAAGAAACAGTTCAAGCCACTGATCCTATTACCGCAGATGACGAAGCAATTGCAATCAACAATACAACTTTAGAGCAAAAACAGGCTGCACCTAAAGTCTCTGCCGAAGACAGTAATTATCGTCAGGCACAGCGTATTTTAAAATCTAGCTCTGCCTATGACATGGCCAATATTTTGCGTGACGTGATTCAACATGGTACTGGCCGTGCTGCATTAAGAATTGGTCGCAGCGATATCGGTGGGAAGACCGGTACCACTAATGATGCCAAAGATGCTTGGTTTGCTGGCTTCAATGGCAAGCTGGTCACCGTGACTTGGGTAGGCTTTGACCAGCCGACCACCTTAGGTCGCCGTGAATATGGTGGTGTAGCAGCTTTACCGATCTGGACCGATTTTATGGGCAAGGCATTAAAAGGCCAGCCAGAAGCATGGGTACGTTTAGACCGCAATGCCAAGGCACCGGTGAATCGCAACAAAGCGGTTCAGGTTGATGAGCAGCAGAATGATCCGTCTTCTCCGCCTCTGGCGACAGCACTTTACCGTCCAGCACCTGTGGTCGTCCCGAAACGCACAGAAACTGACTTTGAGGATTTACCAGATCAACCGATTCGTTTACCAGATGATGAAGGTTCTGCACCTCAAGAACAGCCTCTTCAGCCGAACCGGGTAGACTCACTGGAAAATCTGATCGAAGAAGTTCAGTAATCTGACTGATATAAAAAAGCCCTCAGTTGAGGGCTTTTTTATATGCATTTTTTATTTTTTCTGGAACAGGTAAATCTGATATTGAGCCAGCAATTCAAACTGATCCTGCTGTTCGAGTGCCAAACGGCGTTCAGGCTTGGCCTTATAAGCATAGGGTGTCATGGCAATCAGGTTTTTTAAATCAGTCTGTGGCAAAATCATCGGTGCATCAACCACCTGCTCACTGATCAGATTAAACTCATCTTGCAGTTGCTCAACAAACTTCTGCGGCTCGTGTGGTTTCACTTCTTCAAACAGCGCTTCACGCATGGCATATAAATGTTGTGGTGCTGGTGTCACCACCATCAAATAAGACTTCGGCTTCAAGACCCGCAGGATTTCCTGTTTGGGAATCGGACTGAATAAACTGGTACACAGATCAATCGATTCATCCAGTACAGGCAAGGTTGCCCCGGTTCCCACCACCCAAGTAATGTCTTTATTCAGTCTGGCAGCCACCTGAACTGCATTCTTGGCAATATCAACTCCCACACATTGCAGCACTTCAGCCTGCATGGCATTGGTGTAATAGCCTTCTCCACAGCCAATATCTAAAAGGTTCTCAATCCGCAACTCGCGAATCTTTTCCACGACAGCCTGTTGCAAAGGCGCATAATGACCTGCACTAAGAAATGCGCGACGTGCCTGCACAGACTCAGGCGTATCTCCCGGGTTTTTGCTGTGCTTATGCTGAACCACATGCAGGTTCACATAGCCTTGTTTGGCGACATCGTAACTATGATGATTCTCACATCGCCATGTTCTTTCATTTAAGCTCAACTGCTGGCGACAGACTGGGCACATGAGTAAATTCATCATTTTCTCCAAAACAAAAAAGCCGGCATGCGCCGACTTTTTCTCATGCATTTTCTAACGCAATTTTAAGGTCATTAGACCCAAAACTACCAGCATAATCGTAATAATCCAGAAACGGATCACCACCTGGGTTTCACGCCAGCCTTTCTTTTCATAATGATGATGTAGCGGCGCCATCAGGAATACACGTTTATTGCGCATTCTTAATGAACCAATCTGCAGGAATACTGAAACCGCTTCCACGACAAAGACACCAGCCATAATCGCAAATACGATTTCCTGACGAACCATGACGGCAATCGTACCGAGCATTGCACCGAGAGATAAAGCACCGACATCCCCCATAAATACTTGGGCTGGATGGGCGTTATACCAAAGGAAAGCCAGACCCGCTCCGATCATGGCAGCACAGACCACCACCAGTTCAGACGAATATTTTACATAAGGAATATGCAGATAATTGGCAAAGCGCACGTCACCGGCCAAATAGGCAAATACGCCCAAACCTGTAGCAACCAGCACGATTGGCATGATTGCCAGACCATCCAGACCATCAGTCAGGTTCACCGCATTGGAGGCACCGTTAATCACGAAATAGGTAAAGATAATGAAGCCAATACCGAGTGGAATCATCGACAGTGGAATAGTTAGATCTTTAAAGAATGGAATCAGCAAATCCAGCATGTTTGCGGTATGCACCGGATTGGTCTGTTGCTGTGCAATCACATACAAGGCTATACCGGCACCTAAAGAACCGACTGAAGTCCAGAAGAATTTTTTCTTCGCAGGCAAACCCGCATTGTCTTTATAACGGATTTTAATCCAGTCATCAGCCCAGCCCACTGCACCGAAAATCACCATCACACCCAGTACAATCCAGACATAAGGATTGGAAAGATCCGCCCAAAGCAGGGTCGAAATACCAATCGAAAGCAGGATCAGCACCCCACCCATGGTCGGTGTACCCATTTTTTTGGCATGGTTTTCAGGAGCATACGAACTCACTGCCTGACCATATTTCAGCGCCTGTAGCTTGCGAATCATGATTGGACCAAGCACCAGACCAATGGTCAGTGCCGTCAAGACACTGAGCAAAGCACGTAAAGTTAAATAACGAACCACCTGAAACGTGCTGTCAAAGCCCGCCAAATGTTCAAAGAGCCATAACAGCATTTAGAGTTTCTCCATCAATGCAGCCATCAATGTTTCCATATGGGTAAAACGCGACCCTTTAAACAGGAATGACATCGGCTGAGGTTGATGTGTTTCAATCAAACGAATTAAAAACGGTAATGCCTGCTCCTGATTCAGGAAAGCCTGCATTTTTTTACCATATTGTGTACTACGGGCACCTTCTTGTGCGGCCGGCGCAAATTCACCCACAGCCACCACAAAATTAATGCCTTTAACCGAGACCAGATCGCGACCGAGCTTGTAATGCTCGATTGCGGCAGATGAACCGAGTTCACCAATATCGCCGGTGACCATCACCCGGATACCCTGCTGCTGCGCCAACACTTCAGCCGCTGCACGCATCGAACCCGGATTGGCATTGTAGGTGTCATCAATAAATAAATAGTCTTTATGCGGAATAAAATTCAGACGACCTTTGGCACCGACTGCCTGTTCCAGGCCAGCCACGATATCATCCAGACCAATACCGATCGCTAGGGCGAAAGCTGCTGCTGCAGTCGCATTTTCAACATTATGCTCGCCGGCAAACGGCAACTGAACTGTTTTCGAGCCTTGCGCTGTATTCAGGGTAAAACTTGAAGATTGAGCATCAAGGACTACATCGCTGGCATAGACTTCACCACCAGCACCAAAACTCAAGCTTTTTTCAGTTTTTACTGCGGCACGAATGGTTTCAGCAAAATCATCTGCAGCAGGAATAATTGAGGTTTCAGAGATATGCGCATAAATCTCGGATTTCGCGCGGCAAATCCCGTCACGACCGCCAAATTCACCTAAATGCGCAGTCCCGATATTAATGATCCCCGCCACATGCGGCTGCACCATTTTTGAAGTGTAATCAATTTCACCCTGATGACTTGCACCGAGTTCCATCACCGCATATTGATGTTCAGGACGTAGCTCCAGCAACATTACCGGCACGCCAAGGTCATTATTCAAATTACCACGCGTAACCAAGGTCGGTGCCAGACGCGACAGAATGCTTCCCAGCATTTCTTTAGTCGTGGTCTTGCCACTACTGCCGGTCAAGGCAATAACTTTGAGTTGAGGATTCTGCTGACGGCGATAAGCACCTAACTGTCCCAATGCCAGACGAGTATCTTCTACCACCAGTTGGCAAATATCGGCATCCACCGGACGGCTGACAATGGCAATTTCACAACCTTGAGCCGCGACTTGCGCAATAAAGTCATGCGCGTCAAAACGCTCGCCTTTCAGCGCAAGAAAAGCATCACCTGCTTCTGCATCACGTGAATCAGTCAAAATCCGCTTGATCTGGCCTGCAGGCTTTTTATCATTCAGCCAGTAGCCTTGGGTAGCCTGCTGTAATTGTTCTATGCTCCACGGCTCCAGCGCCGCAGTACTTGTTGTTGAGGTATGCATATCTGAATCCTAATGCGCTGAATAGGCTGAATCTGTGTTGCAATGCTGGGCATCAATCGCAGCTTGCACTTCGACCACGTCATCAAACCAGTGACGTACACCATCAATTTCCTGATAATTTTCGTGCCCTTTTCCTGCAATCACCACAATATCACCCGCCTGTGCGTGTTTAACCGCAAACTTGATCGCTTCACGACGGTCATGAATTTCATGATAGGTTTTGCCGGAAAAATCGATGCCATTTTTCATATCAGCAAAAATTTGTGCCGGATCTTCGGTCCGTGGATTATCAGAAGTGAGTACTGCGATATCTGAACCGTCTAAAGCAGCCTGAGTCATCAGTGGACGTTTACCACGGTCACGATCACCGCCACAGCCGAAAACAGTCCAGAGATTTTGTGAAACATGACGTTTCAAGGTCACCAAAACCTGGGTCAAAGCATCCGGGGTATGCGCATAATCCACCACAAACAGGCGCTCACCATCACGTAGCACCTGCATCCGACCGGGCGCACCTTTAAGCTGTGGTACAGTTGCAATCAAATTGTTCAGGTCAAAACCAGCCTGCTCCGCCATGATCAGACTGGCGACCAGATTTTCAATATTGAAATGACCCAGTAATGGACTGTTAACCACATATTCAGCAGAAGCAGTTTCTAGTTTAAAGTTCGCACCTGAAATGCTGTACTGAATATCCTGAACCTGATAATCCGCTTTTTGCTTGGTGGAATAAGTCAAAATTTTAGGCTGTGCCGGATTATTTTTCGCAGCATCCAGCATGATCTGTGCATGCTCATCATCGATATTGATGACAGCGACTTTTAAAGATTCAAACCGGAATAAATCCGATTTCGCTTCCGCATAAGCTTGCAGCGTTCCGTGATAATCCAGATGATCACGACTCAAATTGCTGTAACCCGCAATCTCGATATCACAACCATTCAAGCGACCTTGTTCCAGACCATGTGAGCTGGCTTCAATCGAGGCAAATTCCGCACCAGCCTGCGCATAGCCATGCAAGGCATTTTGCAGTTGCAAGGCATCCAGAGTGGTGTGCGAAGATGCTTCCAGATTTGGTAAAATCCCGTTACCTGTGGTACCCATCACTGCACAGGCTTTACCTTGCAGCATGATGAATTCAGCCACCAAGCGAGAAATCGTGGTTTTACCATTGGTGCCGGTAACTGCCAGAATTCGAGCAGCTTGAACAGGTTGAGTCGCTTGCAAATACTGCTTTTGCCACTGCCCCATCAGATGACGTACATCTGCCACTACCAGATTTGGAGATACCCCCAGCTCAGTTTCTGAAATCACGGCCAATGCACCCTGCTCTAAGGCTTTCTGGGCAAATTGAGCAGTTTTTTCCGGTTGAGACAGACTGGTCAGGGCAATAAAAATCTGTCCCGGTTTAACTTTACGACTATCCAGCTCGAAGCCCTGAAAGGATTGCTTCATCCAGTCAGCGACATCGTGAGGGGTGTAGAGATCTTGAAATGTAATAGACATTGATCACCTATTTACTGGACTTTGGGAGGTTCTAAAGGTTTGTCCAGAGGGACATTCAGCAGACGCAAGGATTCCTGCATCACGCGGGCAAAGACCGGTGCGGATACCGTACCGCCATAGTAGGTGCCTTGTGGGTTTTCCACCACCACCACCATGGCAATCCGTGGATCACTGACTGGTGCTACGCCGGCAAATAAAGCCCGGTATTCACTGGTTGAATAACCTTTACGGTCAGCACGCAGCTTATGTGCAGTACCGGTTTTACCTGCCACGCGATAGCCTGGAATGGTGGCGCGAGTTGCTGTACCACCTGGCAAGGTTGCGGTTTCCATCATCAGCAGGACCTGATCGGCAATATTGGCATCGATCATCTGCTCACCTTGGGGCTGTTCTTCCAGCTTATACAGGCTCAGTGGCATTTTCACGCCTTTATTGGCCAGCATGGCATAGGCATCAGCTAGCTGAAGTACCGTCGCGTTCAGACCATAACCATAGGACATAGTCGCCACTTCTGATACATTCCATTTGCTTGGTGGAAGAATCAAACCGGCACTTTCACCCGGGAATTTCACCGCTGAACGCTGACCAAAACCCAGACGTTTATAGAAGGTTGGTAAGGTTTCATACGGCAACGATAAGGCCAGTTTTGCCACACCAACGTTAGAGGATTTCTGTAGAATGCCGCCGAGTGTCAACTGACCATAGTTATGCGTATCACGAATGGTATGATTACCAACCCGCATACTGCCCGGTGTGGTATTCACGACTGAATTCGCCGTATATTTGCCACTTTCCAAGGCCATCGCTACAGTGAGCGGCTTCATGGTCGAGCCCGGCTCGAAAGAATCGACTGCACCGCGGTTACGCATGGCATCCTTATTGAGCAGGCTGTTTTTATCATTCGGGTTATAGGATGGCCATGATGACAGCGCCAGAATTTCACCGGTTTTGACATCTACCGCAATCGCAGTCGCTGAACGGGCATTATTGGCAACTCCGGCCGCAGTCAGCTCACGGTACATGATATATTGCAGACGCGAGTCGATACTTAAGGTAATATTTTCGCCCGGTTCAACTTCTTTAATCACTTCCGGTTCTTTGACCCGGTTACCTTTTTTATCGCGAATGATCTGCTGTTCGCCATCCTTTCCGGAAAGACGGCTATTCAGCTGCATTTCCAGACCTTCAATGCCGCTGCCTTCGCTATTGGTCAGACCAATAATCTGAGAGTTCGGCTGTGGCTGCGGATAATAGCGCTTATAGTTTTTCTCGGTATATACGCCCTGAAAATTACGCTTCATGATCAGTTCGGCCTGTTGTGGTGGAACTTCTTTTTTCAGGATCAGATAACGTGAACGCGGACGTTCTTGCATTTTTTTGCGCAATTCTGCCCGATCCATACCGACCGCATCCGCCAGCTCATCCAGATTCAGGTTTTTATCTGGTAACTGACGTTTCAATTTGCGGCTATTCGGTTCTTTTTCCAGCGCCAGCATGGTCTCGTCATAGAGTTTTTTATTATCAAAATAATCACGTGGATCAATCACAATTTTCATGATTGGGGTACTGATCGCCAATGGAATGCCATTACGATCATAAATTACGCCACGCATTGCCTTAATGGTATTGGTTCTTAAAATATTGGCATTGGCTTTATTTTGCAAAAAATCTTTATTAATAATCTGCACATAGAAAGCACGGCAAATCAGTGTTACGAAACACAGCAGCACCACCGCCCACATGATGTAAAAACGATTGATATAAACATTTGAGGCATTTTTGTCGGTGACCGATTGTTTTTTACGTACCGGTTGCTTCTTTCTCTTGTCTACCATGTCGGAACGCTAGCCTTATTTTTTCTCATCTGAAGTTTGTGGTAAGGAAATCACGACACTTTGTGAAACCGGAGGTGAATACATACGCAGCTGTGTCACTGCACGCGTACCGATCTGTGCCGTCGCGCCAAAAGTTTGCTGCTCAATCAGCAAACGCCCCCACTCTGCATTCAGGTCATCACGCTCACGCAAATAGCTGCTCAGTTTTCGGGTGTCCTGACGGTATTCAAACACCTGAAATACCACAAATACTGCACTGATGAAGACCATCAATATCAGCATGAGATAGATTGTAACTTTTTTCAGCCACAATTTTTCTGTTTTTTTATCAACCACTTCCGTTTTCATGATCTGCCTATTAAGCTAAACGCTCTGCTACCCGGAGCCATGCACTACGTGAACGAGGATTGGCTTTGACCTCCTCATCACTGGCTTTAACACGAGAAACTTTCTTTAAACGTCGCGTATCTTTCTGTTGTTGTGGCATTCCCCAGCCTGAATCTTCTTCAAGCGTTGACTCTTTTTGAATAAATTGTTTAATCAAACGGTCTTCCAGTGAGTGGAAGCTAATTACCGCCAAACGTGCTTCTGGCTTTAAGATTTCAACGGCCTGAGGCAAGAAGATTTCAATATCTTCTAATTCCTTATTAATAGCAATACGAATCGCCTGGAAAGTACGGGTCGCAGCATGCTTATTTTTTTCCCATTTCGGGTGCGCTACTTTTACGATCTCAGCCAGCTTTGCCGTAGTATCAATATATCCGGCAGCTTTAATCGCTTTGGCAATACGGCGGCTATAACGCTCTTCACCATATTTAAAAATAATATTGGCTAATGCTTCTTCTTCAATCTGGGTCAGCCATTCTGCTGCAGTTGGACCTTGCGAGTTGTCCATACGCATATCCAGCGGGCCGTCTTTCATAAAACTGAAACCACGTTCAGCCTGATCCAGCTGAGGTGAAGAAACACCCAGATCTGCCATTACCCCATCTACCTGTTCAATGCCCAGTTCAGCCAATGCATCTTTCAGATCAGCAAAGCTGGCATGAATAATTTTAAAACGTGAATCTTCTTGTTCGAGTTCAGCCGCCACCGCCAGTGCTTGTGGATCTTTATCAAAGGCATAGACGCGTGCATTTTCATCTAATTTGGACAGCAATAAACGCGTATGTCCACCACGGCCAAAGGTTCCATCCACATAAGTTCCCGTATTGCGACCCGCCAACAAGGCATCAATCGTTTCGTGAAGTAATACAGAAATATGTGACATAAAAACTCAATCAATAGGGGGAAAAATTTAACTGCACATTATCACCCTGTTTAGGCAAAGCTCCAAACGACTTTTTGTAGATAAATATTACTTTCCATAGAGAAAACCGTTTTAGCATTTTTCTCATACAAAAAAGCCTCCAAAAACCGGAGGCTTTTTTCAATCAAGATGACTTGGCAGATCAATTAACGTTTGCTGTTATAAATCTGGTCAAAGATTGCACCATTCACAAAATGGGTTTTCTGTGCATTGGCCCAGCCACCAAAGACTTCATCAATGGTAAAGGTTTTGATTTTCGGGAACTGCGCCGAATATTTGGCTAATAATTTTTCATTACGCGGACGATAGAAATGTTTAGCTGCCATTTCCTGACCCAATGGTGAATACAGGTAATTGATATAACCAGTTGCCAACCATTTATTGCCATTTTTCTCTACTGTACGATCCACAATCGCCACTGATGGTTCAGTCAAAATCGTAATCGATGGATAAACGATATCAAACTTGTCTTTGCCCAAGGTTTTTTGCGTTACTAAAGCTTCATTTTCCCAAGTCAGCAATACATCACCAATCCCACGCTCGGCAAAAGTGGTCATTGAAGCACGTGCAGCAGAATCCATCACTTTCACGTTCTTATAAAGCTTGCCGACAAATTCCTGTGCTTTGGCTTTGTTACCGCCTGGCTGTTTCTCGGCATAACCCCATGCAGACAGATACACCCAACGCGGCAAACCACCGGTTTTTGGGTTCGGCGTAATAATTTGTACGCCTGGTTTAGTTAAGTCATTCCAGTCCTTGATGCCTTTCGGATTACCTTTACGTACCATGAATACGATCGTCGAGGTATAAGGTGCGGAGTTGTGTGGGAATTCCTTTTGCCAGCCTGGCTGAATCTGACCAGATTTCACAATTTCTTCGATGTCATTGGCCAGCGCTAAAGTCACCACATCACCTTTCAGACCATCGACCACAGAACGTGCCTGTTTGCCCGAACCGCCATGTGACTGCTTGAAATTCACATCCAGACCGGTGCGGTTTTTCCAGTAAGCGCCAAATGATTTGTTAAATTCATCATAGAACTCACGCGTAGCATCATAGGATACATTTAGAAACTGACGGTCTGCTGCTTGTGAAGCAGTCGCGGTCATGCCTAAACCAGTCGCCAATAAGGCAGCACTAAATAACGATTTCAATTGAATTTTCATGGCAGCACGGAGTTTATCTTCATTAGATATAACTATATGAAATAAAATCATTTATCGCAATTCACCCTACAACATCACAACACGATAAAATAAAAGGTTTTTCTGTATTAATATTTTGTTTTTAAAAGGAAAATACTATTTATTATTCTACTTATATCTAATATATAGAATTTTATGCATTAGATATAAAGAAAATGGATAACACTTTAGCCATTTTCTTTATTGTATTTAGACTACCGCTCACTTATCTTTTTTCATTGTAAATCTGGTCATAAATCGCCCCATTCACAAAATGTGTTTTTTGCGCTTTGGCCCAACCACCAAAGACTTTATCAATGGTAAAGGTCTGGATTTTCGGAAACTGGTCTGAATATTTGGCAGCCACTTTGGCGTCCCGCGGACGGAAGAAATATTTCGCAGCAAGCTCCTGCCCTTTCGGTGAATACAAATAGTTCAAATAACCTTTGGCCAGATGGGTATTGCCATTTTTATTCACGTTTTTATCGACAATCGCTACTGATGGCTCGGCCAGAATGGAAATCGATGGATAGACGATATCGTATTTGTCTTTACCCAGCCCTTGCGTCGCCAGCAAGGCTTCATTTTCCCAGGATAAAAGCACATCGCCAATGCCGCGCTCGGCAAACGTCGTCAGTGAACCACGAGCACCGGAGTCGAGCACTTTGACATTTTGATAAAGTTTTTTCACCCGCTCTTTGGCTTTCGCATCATTCCCGCCAGGCTGTTTCAGCGCATAACCCCAAGCAGACAGGTAGATCCAACGCGGTGCGCCACCGGTTTTTGGGTTTGGGGTAATAATGTCCACACCCGCTTTGGTCAGATCATTCCAGTCTTTGATTTGCTTTGGATTCCCTTTACGCACCAAGAATACAATCGTAGAGGTATAAGGTGCCGAATTACTCGGAAACTCTTTTTGCCAGTCTTTCTCGATTAAACCTGCATTGACGATTTCTTCGATATCATTGGCCAAGGCCAAGGTTACGACATCGGCCTGCAAACCATCGACCACCGAACGTGCCTGCTTGCCTGAACCGCCATGCGACTGTTTAAAATTAACCGTTTGTCCGGTTTTCTGCTTCCAAAATTTGCCAAATTCTTCGTTATATTCCTGATAAAATTCACGGGTCGGGTCATAAGAGACATTCAGGAAATCTTTGGCAATGGAATTCTGTACTGCTGTTCCCACTAAAATTGTCAAGATTGCGGATGCTATTATTTTTTTCATTTGATGTAACTCATTGTTTATATGACCTGCACTATACAAATCAAAAATAAACATAACAATCATATATTTATAACAATATCTACAATCTATTTATGATTTTGAGATATCTTCTAACAATTAAATCCAGATACATATTCTGCTAGAAAAGTAATCTTCTGCTACAATATAAGACAGTTCTTCACGTTCTCTTCACAGTTGTCTGTTAAAAATAGGCCACCAAAACAGGAAATTACGATTTTTGGTAATTTTCCACAGAGTTATATTATTTCTTTTGTAAAAAATGTGACTTGGTTCTACTTCTTTATGATCAACTGTGATTAAATTGTAGACAGAGTATTAAAAAAACATTTTTAACAAAATAAAACCAACCAGAAGTAAGGAGGAAGTTTGGATATGAAATTTACATTATTCACAGCCAGCATCCTAAGCCTGATTATGTTGTTCTCGATTCAACTCGGTCATGCCGTCGTTGTGAAGACAGATTTGCCGAAGCCTACAGTAAGCACTGTTGAAAGCAAGACTTCGCCGATTGAAAAAGCGATTCAGCAACAAAAAACTGAAAAAACACTTCAAACAGAAGATAATCTCAAAGTCTTGACTGCATTTAAAGTCGCACCTTCGCAAAATTTCTTTGCAGAACAGAATTACCGCTTCACCCGCTTTGTCCAAAGTATTTTTTCGAGCGCTCATTCTTAATCAGCCTCAACAGCGCTGAATATTCCCGGATTTAAAAGCCACATCATTCAATGTTGAATAAAGCATTAAGTGATGTGGCTTTTTCGCTATAATAGCTGCAATTTTATATCTAAGATTAGATCCGGCTATGACTGTTCGTACTCGTATTGCACCTTCTCCTACTGGTTTTCCGCATGTAGGTACTGCCTATATCGCCTTGTTTAACTTATGTTTTGCTAAACAGCATGGTGGTGAATTCATTCTTCGTATTGAAGATACTGACCAACTGCGCTCAACGTCTGAATCTGAAAAAATGATCCTAGATTCATTGCGCTGGTTGGGTCTGAACTGGTCTGAAGGTCCTGATGTCGGTGGCCCGCATGCGCCGTATCGCCAGTCAGAACGTATGGATATCTATAAAAATTATGCCTTGGAACTAGTAGAGAAAGGCCATGCTTTCTACTGTTTTGCAACTGCAGAAGAACTAGATCAAATGCGTGCAGAACAGCAGGCACGTGGTGAGTCGCCACGTTATGATGGTCGCGGTCTGAATCTCACTCAAGAAGAAGTTGAGCGTCGTTTGGCCGCTGGTGAACCACACGTCATCCGTATGAAAGTACCAACCGAAGGCGTATGTAAATTCAATGACATGCTGCGTGGCGAAGTGGAAATTCCATGGGCGCAAGTAGACATGCAAATCCTGCTAAAAACCGATGGCCTACCAACCTACCATTTAGCAAACGTAGTAGATGATCATTTGATGCAAATCACCCACGTAATTCGTGGTGAAGAATGGATTCCATCTGCGCCGAAACATCAGTTACTGTATCAATATTTTGGTTGGGACATGCCGGTACTATGCCACATGCCACTGCTGCGTAACCCGGATAAATCTAAGCTGTCTAAACGTAAAAACCCGACCTCAATTAACTACTATAGAGACATCGGTGTACTACCTGAAGCCTTGTTGAACTACCTAGGTCGTATGGGCTGGTCAATGCCAGATGAAAGTGAAAAATTCACTCTGGCAGAAATGATTGAACATTTTGATATCAAACGTGTATCACTTGGTGGTCCGATCTTTGATGTCGAGAAACTAAACTGGTTAAACGGTCAATGGATCAAGGCACTCAGCCCGGCTGAACTTCTAGACACATTATTGGCCTGGAAAGCAGATCGTGCCAAGTTAGAAGAAATTGCGGCTGCGATTCAACCACGTATTAACCTGCTGTCTGAAGCAGTAAATTGGTCTGCACATTATTTCAACCATTTCCCGACCCTGTCTAAAGAACAGTTTGAAAGCAAGAAACTGTCGGATGAACAGGTACGTCAAAGTCTTCAATTCGCAATTTGGCGTTTAGAAAGCCTGTTCACCTGGAATAACGACACAGTGAGCCAGACCTTGATGGACCTGGCGACACAGATGGAAATCAAGCTACGTGATTTCATGCCTGCGTTCTTTATTGCGATCGCCGGTTCGACTGCATCTACACCAGTAATGCAGTCGATGGTGACCATTGGTCCGGATTTAACCTTTGCACGTTTACGTCATGCGCTGGAAATTGTCGGTGGTCCAAGCAAAAAAGAGCTGAAAGTCTGGGAAAAACTTAATGAAAGCTTAAAGTTGCCGAAAAATGAAGCAGTTGATCAAGCTTAATTAATTTTTGTGTTGACGTGTGAGCGCGATATCCCTAATATAGCGCTCACACAGACTGGGGTCATAGCTCAGTTGGTAGAGCGCTACAATGGCATTGTAGAGGTCAGGAGTTCGATCCTCCTTGACTCCACCAAATCAAGTCTTGCTTTAGCTGTGTTATTGCCTCAATTGTCCCTATCGTCTAGAGGCCTAGGACATCGCCCTTTCACGGCGGTAACCGGGGTTCGAATCCCCGTAGGGACGCCATATTCAAGATGACCATAATATATTATGGTGATCTTATAAAAAACCCAAGCATTGCGACTTGGGTTTTTTATTGCCTGTATATTTTATGTTGGGCAATATTTCGGTTTCTTCGCATCTTCCGATAAAATAATCAGTAATTTAGAATTTTGGAGTTGTAATGCAATATCGTTGCCCTAAGTGTCAAAGCCCGAAAATCATGCCGGTGGCCCAGCCAGGTCAAGCAGCTCCACGTCCGGTGGTTCCTAAAAGCCTGATGTTTCTGGTGCCCGCCCTATTCCTATTATTATTGCTAGTGATCATCAGTATCGCGATGTGGATCTTTGGTGATGGTGCAGGTACAACTTTACAGACTGCAACCGTCATCGTCTTTATTCTTTCTTTGATTGCAGGCTTTATGTTCTATAAAGATTTGCCTGATTTTAAAATTTCCATGCAGGCCTTCATGCAGACCCAAAAGAAATGGAAATGTCGTGAATGTAATCATGAGTGGGAAATCTAAGTCATTACCCACCACCCTATAAGCACAAAAACCAGCCCGAAGGCTGGTTTTTTATTTTAAAATCAGGGATTAAACACCAATTTTACGGTATTTTTGACGCTTCGCAACCAGATCATCACCATCGCGCTTACGGCGATATTCTTCAAACTCAGCATAGTTACCGGTGAAGAATTCAGGGGTTTCGCCTTCAAATGACAAAATGTGCGTTGCAATACGGTCCAGGAACCAACGGTCATGCGAGATCACCATCACAGTACCCGGGAACACCAGAATGGCATCCTCAAGCGCACGTAAGGTTTCGATGTCCAAGTCGTTTGACGGTTCATCGAGCAAGATTACGTTAGCACCCATTTGCAGGATTTTCGCAAGTTGTAAACGGTTACGCTCACCACCTGACAATTGACCGACACGTTTTTGCTGATCCTGGCCTTTAAAGTTAAAACGACCGATATATGCACGAGATGCAATTTCGTATTCGCCAATCTTCAAGATGTCTAAACCGCCAGAAACTTCTTCCCAAACCGTTTTGTTGTCATCAAGCGTGTCACGAATCTGACCCACATAAGCCACTTTCACCGACTCACCCAGTACCACAGAACCGGTATCCGGTTGTTGTTCACCGGTCATCATGCGGAACAGTGTGGTTTTACCTGCACCGTTCTCACCGACGATACCCACGATCGCAGCAGGCGGTACAACGAATGATAAATCTTTATACAGGGTACGATCACCAAACGATTTGCTGATGCCTTCAACTTCTACAACCTTGTTGCCCAGACGTGGGCCAGGTGGAATGTAGATTTCAGAGGTTTCGTTACGCTGTTGGAATTCACGCGAGTTAAGCTCTTCAAAACGCTCCATACGCGCTTTGTTTTTCTTTTGCTGGCCTTTGGCATTTGAGCGAACCCATTCAAGTTCTTTTTTCAATGCTTTAGCAAAAGATTCTTCTTGCTTGTTCTCTTGCTCTAGACGCGCATTTTTCTGCTCTAACCAAGAAGAGTAGTTACCTTGGTATGGAATGCCCATGCCACGGTCAAGCTCAAGAATCCACTCAGCCACGTTATCCAAGAAATAACGGTCATGCGTAATCGCAACGATGGTACCCGGGAAGTCTTTCAAGAAACGTTCTAACCAGGCAACAGATGATGCATCTAAATGGTTCGTCGGTTCGTCAAGAAGCAACATGTCTGGCTTAGACAAGAGCAAACGGCACAGTGCCACACGGCGGCGTTCACCACCTGAAAGCAGTTTAACATCGGCATCCCAAGCTGGAAGGTTCAGTGCAGCAGCTGCCTGATCCATCTGATTGGCAAGGTTATGTGCATCCCATGCATGGATAATGGCTTCGAGCTTTTCTTGCTCTTTTGCAAGTGCATCAAAGTCAGCATCTTCTGCTGCATATTCTGCAAATACTTCGTCAAGACGTGCCAAAGCATCCAGCGGCTCACGCAGACCATCTTCAACGTTGCCACGCACGTCTTTAGTTTCATCTAAAGGCGGCTCTTGCTCGAGATAACCGATTTTAGTACCTGGTTGTGCACGTGCTTCACCAGAGAAATCTTTATCTACGCCCGCCATAATACGAAGCAAGGTCGATTTACCTGCACCGTTTAGACCAAGCACACCAATTTTTGCGCCCGGGAAAAATGATAAGGAGATATCTTTCAGGATTTCGCGTTTCGGCGGCACCATCTTAGACACTCGGTTCATCGTATAAATATATTGGGCCACGTAGGACTCCTCAACTGAAAAACCAAATGGGGTTAAAACAACCACCCCAGCTCAAAAAAGAGCGAAAAAATAATCGGCTATTATACGCAGAAAGCTGCGAAAACATAAGGCATTGCCATGAACTTCAATGCATTGTTACAAGTTTATTGATGATGTTTTTTTAAACAGTTGTTTTCAGTAAAATAAACGACTCAAATCCAGGTCGATATATGAATATTTCATATATTTATTTCAATAAAATTGCACTTTTACTCATATGTGAAAATGCTACACTCAAGCCATAAACTTAAACAAGAAGATCAAACAGAATGAGTTATAAAGCAGAAACCCTTGCGATTCATGCAGGTTATAGCCCTGAAGCCACCACCAAAGCAGTTGCAGTGCCAATTTACCAAACTACGTCTTATGCCTTTGACAATACTCAACATGGGGCCGATTTGTTCGATTTAAAGGTACAGGGCAATATCTATACCCGAATTATGAACCCGACCACTGCGGTTCTGGAACAACGTGTCGCAGCACTGGAAGGTGGAATTGGCGCGCTGGCTTTGGCCTCTGGCATGGCTGCGATTACTTATGCGATTCAGACCATTGCGGAAGCGGGTGACAACATTGCTTCTGTGTCAACGCTATATGGCGGTACCTATAACCTCTTTGCCCATACCCTACCAAAACAGGGCATTGAAGTCCGTTTCTTTGATTATGAAAAGCCGGAAAGTCTGCGTGACTTGATTGATGAAAAAACCAAACTGGTCTTTGTCGAATCGATTGGTAATCCACTGGGTAATATTATTGATCTGGAAGCCATTGCTAAAATTGCACATGAATATGGCGTACCGGTGATTGTCGACAATACCGTTGCCACCCCAGTACTACAAAAATCTTTCGACTTTGGTGCGGATATTGTGGTGCATTCCCTGACCAAATATATCGGTGGTCATGGTAATTCAATTGGCGGCATTATTGTGGATAGCGGCAAATTCCCGTGGGGTAAATACCCTGAACGTTTCCCTGCCCTGAATACGCCTGATCCAAGCTACCATGGCGTGAACTATGTCGAAGTTTTGGGGGAAGCAGCATATATCGCACGTGCGCGTGTAGTGCCACTGCGTAATACCGGCGCTGCGATCAGTCCGCAGAATGTGTTTTTGATTCTGCAAGGTCTGGAAACTTTAAGCTTGCGTATGGAACGTCATACCGAAAATGCACTGAAAGTCGCTGAATATCTGCAAAAACATCCTAAAGTGAAATGGGTCAATTACGCCGGCCTGAAAGATCACCCACAGCATGCCTTGGCACAGAAATATGTGAAAGGTAAACCTTCTGCCATTCTGACCTTTGGGGTAGAACATGGTCTCGAAGGCGGCACACGTTTTATTGATGCCCTGCAATTGTTCACCCGTCTGGTCAATATCGGCGACGCTAAAAGTCTGGCCTGCCATCCGGCGACTACTACGCATCGTCAGCTCAATGCCGAAGAGTTAAAATCGGCAGGCGTCAGTGAGGATATGGTGCGTTTATCCATTGGGATTGAACATAGTGATGACCTGATTGCCGATCTGGAACAGGCGCTGGCGGCCGTTTAAAAAGGTGTCCGAGCCGCTTCGAAACCTCATCATTTTGGTGAGGTTTTTTTATTTATTTTCTAAAACAGCCACTTGCTTTACTTTTTATTTTCATGTTAAAAGTTAAATGAAAGAGTGAACACAAATAGAGCAATTACTCTAATTTTTATTTTAATTTCAATACTTTAATTTATAGATTTTCCTGAAGAATTGGTTATCATATCTGGACTCACCTTCGCTCTCATCTTCTATTAGAGCGCCATAGACCTTTAATAAAAATAATTTGAACGCTGACTTCAAATTAGGGATAACAAACGTGAAAACTAGACTACACAAACAACTGGAAAAACGTGTTGCAGGTAAAACCGTCCTGATTACCGGTGCATCCAGCGGTATTGGTTTAACGACAGCACATCAACTGGCTGATGCAGGTGCCCATGTTTTACTGGTGGCCCGTACTCAGGAAACCCTAGAACAAGTAAAATCAGAAATTGAAGCCAAAGGCGGCAAAGCCTCAATCTTTCCATGTGATTTAAACAATATGGAAGCGATTGATGAAGTTTCCAAACAGATTATTGCCTCAGTCGATCATATTGATATTCTGATCAATAATGCAGGACGTTCGATTCGCCGTGCCGTACATGAGTCGGTAGATCGTTTTCATGATTTTGAACGTACCATGCAGCTGAACTATTTCGGCGCGGTGCGTCTGGTGATGAATATCCTGCCGCAAATGATGATTCGTCGCGCGGGTCATATTATTAACATCAGTTCGATTGGCGTACTGGCCAATGCCACCCGTTTTTCAGCCTATGTCGCTTCAAAAGCTGCACTGGATGCCTTTAGCCGCTGCCTGTCTGCAGAAGTACATTCACATAAAATCGCAA
Source organism: Acinetobacter lwoffii (assembly GCF_024129115.1). GTDB lineage: Bacteria > Pseudomonadota > Gammaproteobacteria > Pseudomonadales > Moraxellaceae > Acinetobacter > Acinetobacter lwoffii_T. The sequence continues at coordinate 103,663 of NZ_JAMXXO010000005.1, read as the reverse complement.
TCACATCGATCTATATGCCTTTGGTGCGTACCCCGATGATTGCGCCGACCAAAATCTATAAATATGTACCGACGCTTTCCCCAGAACAGGCGGCTGACCTGATTGCCTATGCGATTGTGAAACGTCCGAAAAAAGTGGCGACCGGTTTGGGCCGCCTGGCTTCCATTACCTATTCAATTGCACCGGATATCAACAATGTCTTGATGTCGATTGGCTATAACCTGTTCCCAAGTTCAACTGCATCTGTGGGCCAACCACAAAAATTAAACTTGGTGCAAAAAGCATATGCACGTCTGTTCCCGGGCGAACACTGGTAATTTTTTATACGGTTTTCATACGAATAATTTAATGGAAATGCGAGCCGCCGACCGGGCGGCTTTTCTCTGTCTCAGTTTTGCAAGATATGGAATAAAGTGAACTGATTTAAAAAACCACGACACAGCCTGTCCTGATCAACACAGATTTTTGCCGCAAATGCTGCGAGATCACGTACACTATCAGCGGATATTTCCTATCCGTATTTTTATATTTTGATTGAAATGATGGAAACCCTTATGAACAACGCGCAATGGCTCGATGAAGTAAAATTTAACGAACAAGGATTAGTCCCTGCCATTGCCCAGCATCATCAAACTGGACGTGTGTTGATGGTAGCCTGGATGAACCGTGAAGCCTTGGCTTTAACTGCCGAAAAAAATCAGGCAGTGTATTTCTCTCGTTCACGCAGCAAGTTATGGCATAAGGGCGAAGAATCAGGACATTTTCAGACCGTACATGAAATCCGTCTGGACTGTGATGCCGACGTGATTGTGCTGCAAATTGAACAGCATGGTGGTATTGCCTGCCATACCGGCCGTGAATCATGTTTCTATCGCAAGCTCACGCCAATGGGCTGGGAAATTGTCGATGCACAGCTGAAAGATCCGTCTGCGATTTATGGTGAAAAATCCACGAATCCGCATACGCTGGCGATGCAAGCGTCAACCGCGCAATCTGAGCAGGTCGAAGTCCTGTCTTATCTGGGCCAGATGATGGCAGAACGCAAACAGGCCGATCCGGACTCCTCTTATGTGGCCAAGCTGTATCATAAAGGCCTGAACAAGATTCTGGAAAAAGTCGGTGAAGAAAGCTTTGAAACCGTGCTGGCAGCCAAAGACTTTGATCAGGATGCTTCGGCAGACCATAAAAATGATCTGATCTATGAAGTGGCAGATCTGTGGTTCCATACCATCGTGATGCTGGGTTATTTCGACCTGGATGTGCAATTGGTATTAAATGAACTGGCACGCCGCCAAGGCTTGTCCGGTCTGGTCGAAAAAGCCAACCGTCAGCATTAAGCCTTGAATTCATCTGTGTCTGATTTAAAAAAACCGACCGCGACCTATGAGCAGGCCACTGCCATTGATAACGCACGTCTGGGCAAATCCTTTAAAGTGATTGCCTATGCAGGCACAGGTAAAACCACGACCCTGCAAATGATCAGTGATGCCATGCCACAAAGACGTGGCATGTATCTGGCTTTTAACAAGGCCATTGCCAGTGAAGCGCAAGCCAAATTTCACCGGGGTGTCGATTGCCGTACTTTTCACTCGCTGGCGTTTCGCAGTGTTCCACGTGGAGTCACCGATAAATTGCGTCTGCCACGCTTGAGTCCGAGTTTTATTGCCAAAGAATACCGGCTTGAACCGATGACCATGCGCCGTATGATGGGCGGACGCTATGAGAAATATGTCTTGATGCCTTCGCGTCTGGCAAGTTTGGTTGCCAATGCTGTCGGTTATTTCTGTTCGACCAGTTCGCAATACCCTGCTCCACGGCATATTCAGGCTCCAAGCTGGTTGCATCCGGATGATATCGAGACTTTACAGAAGAAACTTTATCCGGCAGTCGAACGACGCTGGTTAGAGTCGATTGATCCAAATCATCAGGCCGGCATCGGTCATGACATTTACCTGAAACTCTGGGCGCTGTCCGAGCCGAATATCCCAGCCGATTATGTACTGTTCGATGAAGCTCAGGATGCCGATCCCTTAATGCTGGGAATTCTGCTAAAACAGCGCAGCACCCAGGTAATTTATGTCGGAGATGCGCATCAGCAGATCTATGCCTGGCGCGGTGCAGTCAATGCCATGCAGCAACTGCCTTTACCTGAATCACGTCTGACCACCTCATTTCGTTTTGGTCCTGAAATTGCCCTGAATGCCAATGCCATTTTAGGTGCCCTCAATGAGACTGTGCCTTTGCTTGGCAATCCGCAATTAGATTCTAAAGTCGTGAATAAACCGCATACCAAAATGCGCGATGCAATTTTATGCCGGACCAATGCCCGCGCCATGGAATTGCTATTGGCCGGACTGGTACGCGGTGACAAAGTCAGCCTGCAAGCCGATCACGTCAAACTGAATCGTTTTGTCGATGCAGCTGCGATGCTGAAACAGGGTAAACGGGTCGTTGATGTGCCGGAACTGGCCTGGTTTAACTCCTGGCATGATGTCCATGAATACTGTGAAACCAATGAAGGCAGTGACATCAAGCCACTGGTCAAACTGGTGGACGAACATGGCACCGATCCGCTGAAAAAAGCTCTGGCTAAAATCACACCAATTGCCCAGGCCGATTATATTATTTCCACGGCGCACAAGGCCAAAGGCTTAGAGTGGGATCGGGTTCATATTGAAGATGACTATCAGTTTAAGCTGAATGAAAAAGACCATAAAATTAGTGATGAAGAATTAAGATTACTTTACGTGGCCTGTACACGTGCTAAAGTGAGTTTAAATATTCATCACATTTATGACCTGATTCAGCAACTGAAGATCAAAATGCCGCAGTCGCTTCGGCAGGCAGTCGGTTAAAGTGCATGGCATGGATGTAAACCTCATAGGACAGGTAATCTATGCACATCCAAGCGCTTCAACTGAAACACACCCTGCATTTTTCCGACATTCAGCTCCAGTTTAATTATCCGCAATGCCCGGTCACCTTGATTCTGGGCAATCAGGGAACTGGCAAAACCACGCTTTTACGTTTTAGCTATCAGGCACTGACCTGGTTTGCAGCCCGTTATCGCGACAGCCGTGCCGCGGGTCTGGTGATGCAAGATCAGGACATCATGCAAAACCGGCTGCAATCCAAAATCGATATCCAGATTGGTTTTCCTGAAGAGATGGGCAGCTTGCCAGAATCCAGTCAGTCTGAGCCTGCGAACCTACAAAGCTGTTCATGGCAAATCTACAAGACTTTAAACAGTCAGGGGCTGGGTTTTAGCAAAGCAGAAACCTCACAGCTTGAAAGTGTGCTCAGCTTGTATCAGAAAGCCCGCTTGCACGATCCCCTGCTCGGCTTGCCCCTGATTGCCTATTATCCTGCTGAACGTTTTACCAATGAAGTCAATCTGCTCAACAAAAATAACCCGGCCATTCTCCAGTCCGCACATGCTTATGAAATCACTGCGATTCCTTTCACCACCTTTGCCCGTTTTTTTGAATGGTTTCGTGAAATCAGTGATATTGAAAATGCGCAAAGTGCTAAGCTTATGGATCAGATTTTGGCGCGTGCCTTACAGCAGCCAGAGGATATTCGCGGAGATGAACTGGCCCGGCAGATCGAGAAAGCCCAGGCACATCTGCATGCACCAAATCTCGCCGCTTTAAAACAGGCGTTGTCACTGATCCTGCCAGAAGTCAGCCAGATTTATTTAAAATACCAGCCCAAGCTGCAACTGATGGTAACCTATCAGCAACAGACCTTTAGCTTCCAGCAACTGCCCAACAGTATCCGCAACTGGATTGCGCTGGTGGGTGATATTGTGCGGCGTCTTTGTCTATTGAATCCCAATAGTTTATTTCCATGTCAGGAAGGTACAGGTGTTTTACTGATTGATGCGATTGATCATCAACTGGATCAGGAGATGGCAGCAGTAATCCTGTCACGCCTGCATCAGGCTTTTCCTAACTTGCAGATTATTGCAACCGGCAACCGGCCTGAATTACTAGAACAGGCGCAAGGCTTTCAATGTCTGAAACTGGAAAATAAACAGCTGCACCCCATTCATCTTGAAAGTATGAAAACCCAGTTTGATCAGATCTACGCAGAGCTGGAATTGCAGCGAAATAAAGACCTATCTTCCGAAGATACTTTATTGGAAACGGTCACCGAACCCGTCACACTGCTTGCAGTATTGCAAATGATCCGGGAACAGCTCAATCCGGAACAGCAACAAGAATTGCTCGCTTTACTTGCTCAGGAGCATCATCCGACGCTACCTCAGTCGCTCTAAACAGATTCAAAAAAATAAGAGCGACTGTTTGAGTAAACAAGGAAGCCTTTCCAGCATTCTGTTTTGCTAGGATTGAACTGTTTTGAGTCAAATTTACAATCAATGCCTGCAATTTAATCTTAATTTTCGGTCACTTCTAGATGATCTGTTTAAGCATGCAGCGCCTGTTAAAACCGAGCCGGCGTATAATTTATAAGTTCTACATAAAAACGTTGATGTTGTTGTTATCCTGTAATATGATCGGTTTTATTTGCGAATTTCATTGTAAAATCGGAATTTGCTATCGTTTATAAGTTGCGCAATACAACTGTTTTATATTCTTTTTGAATATTCTTTTGGCTTTCAAGGTTGAGAAGTTTGGGTCGCTCCTTGTGGTCCTGTAGTCCTTGAAAGATAAAGATTCACCTTAGGTTGGTCAAAACCTAAATCATGACAATGGATACGAGTGTGCTGCCGATTATTATATTGTTACCGTTAGTATTAGGCACAACCCTTGTCTCGTGGCTGAAGCAATTTTCGCGCGGGGTAACGGCTTTAGGGGCAATTGGTGTCAGCCTCAGCAGTTTCTTATTATTATTGAGTCAGGCGCCTGCCATCTTTGATGGTGCAGTGATGACCCAGACCTGGTCCTGGCTGCCCCAGCTCGGCATTGATTTCAGTTTTCGCCTGGATTCTCTGGGATTGCTGTTTGCCTTGCTGATCAGCGGAATTGGCACCCTGATTTATATTTATGCCTATTATTATCTCAATCCAAAAAATTCACTGAGCAAACTGTATCTCCTGCTGATGCTGTTTATGGCGGCGATGCTCGGAATTTCATTGTCGAATAACCTGATTATCTTATTGGTTTTCTGGGAACTGACCAGTATTTCATCCTTCTTGCTGGTAGGTTACTGGAGCAATTACGAAGCGGCGCAACGTGGTTCGCGTATGGCTCTGACCATTACCGGAATGGGTGGTCTGGCGATGCTGGGCGGTTTTGTCCTGCTCGGTCAAATCACCGGCACTTATCAGCTTGACCAAATCCTGATGATGACTGAACAGATTCAGTCGCATCATTTATTTGTTCCAACCTTGTTGCTGATTTTACTCGGCGCCTTTACCAAAAGTGCGCAGTTCCCGTTTCACTTCTGGTTGCCCAATGCCATGGCTGCACCGACACCGGTCTCTGCCTATTTGCACTCGGCCACCATGGTCAAAGCCGGTTTATTCCTGGTCGCACGTTTGCTCCCGATCTTTGCCGGTGCTGCACTGTTTCATAATATTGTGACCTTTGTTGGTCTGTTTACCCTGTGCATGGCCGCCTTCTTTGCCATTTTTAAGGAAGACCTGAAAGGCTTGCTCGCCTATTCCACCATCAGCCATTTAGGTCTGATCATGTGTCTGCTCGGGATTGGTTCACCATTGGCTGTTGCAGCAGCGATTTTCCATATTATTAACCATGCCACCTTTAAAGCGGCACTGTTTATGATTGCCGGCATCATCGATCATGAATCCGGGACTCGTGACTTACGTAAACTGTCTGGCCTATGGCAATTACTGCCATTTACCGCCACGCTGACCATGATCACGGCAGCATCCATGGCGGGTGTACCGTTGACCAATGGTTTCCTGTCTAAGGAAATGTTCTTTACCGAACTGGTCGCCAGTTTAAGTGGTCCACTTATGGTCGGCTCTGCTATTGTCGCGACACTGGCCGGGATTTTTGCGGTGGCTTATTCCATTCGACTGGTGCATGGAGTCTTTTTCGATGGTCCGCTAGGCAAGCAGGTCCCGAATAAAGATGCACATGAACCTGCCTTTGGTATGCGCGCACCGGCCACTTTGTTAGCAATTTTATGTATTTTAGTCGGTCTATTACCGGCTCTTCTGGTGGAAAAAATTGTCAACAGCACTACTCAAGCCACCACCCAGAATTTTGCCTTTGAAGGCACTCATCTGGCGCTTTGGCATGGTTTCAACCTGCCCCTTCTGATGAGTGTGATTTCTCTGCTCGGCGGAACAATCTTTTACTTTTCTCTCGCCAAAGGTGGCGTCTTACGTGAAATCGACTTGGATCCAAAACTGGGTCGCTTACAGGGCCGGGTGCTGTTCGATCTATTTTTGAAAAATTTGCTGCTGAATTCACGTCGTTTCCGCCGTTCCACTGAAAATGGCAAATTACAAAGCTATTTATTGTGGATTGTAATTTTTACCGTCGGGCTGGTGGGGCTCCCATTACTCAGCAATGCGGTGGGTACAGGTACGCGCGAGCTGACCCATGCTCCTGCCCTGGCGATTATCCTGTGGTTACTGCTGTTCTCTTCCTGCTGGATGCTGTTGTGGTTCCATCATGAGCGGATTAAAGCGGTACTCATTAGCGGTGCAGTCGGCCTGGTCGTCACCATGGTCTTTATCGGCTTCTCGGCGCCCGATCTGGCATTGACCCAGATTACGGTCGATGTGGTCACCACGGTTCTGCTCCTGATGAGTTTATCTTTACTGCCTCAGTTAACACCGTATGAATCGAGTCCGACCCGTCGCTGGCGTGATGCCATTATTGCCTTGGGCGGCGGTCTCGGGATTGCGGCAATTGCCTGGCTGATCATGACCCGTGATCACAATTCCATTTCATGGTTCTTCCTGCAACAGTCCATTCCTCTGGGCGGCGGCACCAATGTGGTGAATGTGATTCTGGTCGATTTCCGTGGTTTCGATACCTTCGGCGAAATTACTGTACTCGGCATTGCGGCGATTGGTGTTCTGAGCCTGATGGATGGCATGCGTGCGCATGGTACCACCATGACTCAGGGCCTGACCTATCGTTTTAACCCATCCCCGCTGATGTTGCGTATTACCGCATCCTGGATTTTGCCGGTCGCGCTGGTGGTCAGCCTGTATATCTTTTTGCGTGGCCATAACCTGCCGGGCGGTGGTTTTATTGCCGGACTAGTGACTTCACTGGCACTTATTATTCAATATATTGCAGTGGGACAGGACAAAACCGAACAGTTGCTTGGCGCCAAATCCGGTCGCCTGTATGAAATCTGGATCGGGATCGGCTTAACGATTGCAGGGTTGACCGGAATCGCGGCCTGGTTCTGGTCACGTCCATTCCTGACCAGTGCACATATTTATGTCTCTCCGCCCATCATTGGAGAAATGCATCTGGCTTCGGCTGCACTGTTTGATGTCGGCGTCTATGTCACTGTTGTCGGTGCGACCATGCTGATGATTTCGGTCTTGGGCGATTCACGTCACTCAAGCATGACTGGCCCCGTACCAAGAGGATAATAGAATGATCAGTTTAGAATTTTTATTAGCCTCTGCGATTGGCCTGCTGACAGCCACAGGCATTTATCTGATCCTGCGTGCCCGTACCTTCCCGGTGGTATTGGGCTTGGCCATGATTGGTTATGCGGTCAACCTGTTTTTATTTGCCATGGGCCGGATTCAGATGAATTCGCCTGCAGTATTAACCGAAGCCGCGAATGTGACTGACCCTCTACCTCAGGCACTGGTGCTGACGGCCATCGTGATTGGCTTTGCCACCACTGCCTTTATTGTCCAACTGGCACTGCGTAGCCGCTACGAATCAGGAACAGACCACGTTGACTCAAAAGAAGATATCCCCCAGATTGATCCACGTGAGGATGAGCCTTAATGACTGATCTTCTCAATTTCTGGACTCAACATACTCCTATTTTCAGCATTCTTTTGCCGGCCTTTACCGCTTTTGCCTTGGTACTTTTGGGAAATCCGGGTGCAGGCTCTCTGATCACGGACTGGCGTCAACCCTGGCGTCGCGGTATCAGCCATCTCTCGGGAATCTTGGGCCTGATCATTGCTGTCAGTTATCTGATAAACAGCAGTCAGGGCCAAATCAGCGTATACACCCTCAGCGAATGGGCAGCACCATTCGGGATCGTGCTGGTGCTGGATCAGCTCTCGGCCATGATGCTGGTGTTGACCTATGCGCTCGCCTTGCCTGTGGTCTGGTATGCCAGCAAAGAATGGGACTTACGTGGCCGTTACTTCCATGCCATGGTGCATTTCCTGCTGATGGGCTTGACTGGGGCATTCCTGACTGGTGACTTGTTCAACCTGTTCGTGTTCTTTGAAATTTTGCTGATGGCGTCCTATGTACTACTGTTGCATGGACAAGGTAAGGCACGTTTTCAGCTGGGAATTCACTATGTCACCATTAACCTGCTGGCGTCTGCGCTGTTCCTGATTGGACTCGGGATGATTTATGGCAGTGTCGGCAGCCTGAATATGGCTGATGTGGCCCGTTTGCTGCCAACCCTTGCAGAAGATCAGCATAAACTGGCGGTTGCTGGTGGCTTGATGCTGTTTGTGGTGTTTGGAATCAAAGCAGCAATGCTGCCGGTGGGTTTCTGGTTACCCAAAACCTATGCAGTAGCCACGACTCCTGTTGCCGCGCTCTTTACCATCATGACCAAAGTCGGGGTTTATGCGATTTTGCGGATCAACGGCACGGTTTTTGATGATGAATATAGCCATCAGATTCTGATGAACTGCCTGCTGGTGATTGGCCTGGTCACATCCGTCTATGGGGTGATCTGTGCGATTGGCACCGAACGTCTGCGCCGTTTTGTCGGTTTTATGGTGCTGTCTTCAGTCGGAACGATTTTGGTGGCCATTGGCCTGAATAATACTGCGGCTTGGGCGGGTGCGCTATATTACCTGGTACACAGCACCCTGATTGCGGCCGCCTTTTATATTCTGTCGGGTTGGATTACCTCGCAGCGCGGCGAATTTAAAGATCATTTTAAAATCGCCCCACTGATGAAACAGAACAAGCTGGTTTCGATTGTCTATTTCATCATCGCTTTGATGATGGCAGGCCTGCCACCGTTTAGTGGATTCTTCGGTAAAGTCTTTATTTTGCAGGCTTCTGTCCATTCAGACTATCAGATGATCATTATTCTGACTATTTTACTGGTAAGTTTCCTCAGTATTCTGGCCTTTACCCGGGTCGGTTTTATCCTGTTCTGGCGTTCGAGCAGACCTGAAGATGATCTTGATTCTGAAGAGTTTCATAAATATGAAGCCCTACCGAGTAAAGCACCGGCACGCAATGACCGGGTGATTTATATATTGCTTGTGAGCTTAACCGCCTACGTGGTGTTTGCCGGACCGATTTATCAATATAATTATCAGACTGCGGAACAGATCAAAAACAATTCGGTCTATGAAGCCGCGCTGTTAAAACCGGATGCAGAAGGTCAGTTTATTAGCGTCCAGCCATTCGATCCGAAGTATTTGCCAGAAACCAAATATGGTGGTGAGGTGATAGATCCTAATGCGCATCTGATTCCTTATGTGATTTCAGAAGCGACCTTGAAAGGTGAACATATTTCAGAATTCAAGCAACGCCAGATTGACCAGCAGCACATTGAACAGACCGAATATGATGATAATCAACTTAAACCGGCGGAGGGACCTTAATGGCTGAATCATTATTTCAACGCTGGTTCCCGCATCCGCTGGTTTCTGTGATTGTGGGACTGAGCTGGGTTTTACTGGCACACAGCCTGGACGCTGGAACCCTACTGATGGCCTTGCTACTCGCGGTGATCATTCCACGTATGGTCGAACCCTTTATTGACTATACCCCGAATATCCAGTGGACTCCTGCCCTGCGCCTGTTCTTTGTCGTAGTTTGGGACATTGTTGTAGCCAATATTAAAGTGGCCAAACTGGTGCTAGGACCGACGAAGAATCTGCATCCAAAATGGTTCCGAGTGCCTTTAGACACCGAACATGAAGAAGTCAACACCTTGCTGGCGATGATTATTACCACCACGCCGGGTACGGTATCTGCAGGTATTGACCAAGATCGTGGTGATATTCTGGTGCATGCCTTAAGCACAGAGGATGAAGCAGCAGAAATCGAAACGATCAAACAGCGCTATGAACGCCCGCTCATTGAGATTTTTAATGCACGATCAGGAGAAAAAGCATGACGATTCTACCTTATGCATTATTGATTTGTCTGGGTGCGGTAACCATCTCCATGTTACTGTGTCTGATCCGGCTGATTACCGGCCCCTCTATTGTGGACCGCCTGCTGGCACTGGACACCCTGTTTTTGAATGCCACCTGTCTGGTGGTGATTTTAGGCATTTACTGGAGCAGCACATTTCTGTTTGAAGGCGCTCTCTTGGTCGCGATGCTGGGCTTTGTCTCTACCGCAGCCTTGGCACGTTATTTTACCACTGGCCATGTCATCGACTAGGAGTTTTTAAATGTCTTTAATTTTAGAAATACTGGTGTCGATTTTCTTATTGATTGGTGCTTTCTTTATGCTGGTCGGTGGGATTGGAATGGTGCGCTTGCCCGATCTGTTCATGCGTCTGCATGCACCGACCAAATCCAGTACTCTGGGCCTCGGCAGTTTCTTAATCGCAGCAATTATTTTCTCGGCCATGTATGGCCGTTTCGGCTTTGCTGAAGTGCTGATTACCCTGTTTGCCTTTATCACTGCGCCGGTATCCGCCAATCTGATGGCACAGGCTGCATTGCATTTGCGATTACGTTCTTTGAGTGGCGAAGTGCCGGAAACGCTGGAACGTCCCCTGCCCTGGCAGCGTTCACGCCGTCGTACCTTTTATGAAAAGAAAATCAATCGTAATGATGATTTAGGTTAATTGAGCAAGCAATTCAAGTTCTTCTAAATCTAAAAAATCTAGAGATAAAAAAGCCACCCGAAGGTGGCTTTTTTAGTCCTAAGACTTATTCATCATCTTTTTTTGCTTCAGCTTCAGGTAAGTCCTTCACTGCTTCAGCGATCAGACCAAACATATAGTTCCCATATGCATTGGTCTTATCGTAATGGAAACGTAGACGAGGCGTAATACGGGTTTTGATACGACGACTCAGCTCGTGGCGCAAGAAACCAGATGCTTTGTTCAACACATCCAAAGTTTCTTTATTGGCCTCTTGGCTTTGCTCATCGCCAAGTTCACGTCCCATTACAGTGACATAAACTTCCGCATATCCCAGGTCTGGGCTCACCTTCACCGCAGAGATGGTCACGAGACCACCTAAGCGTGGATCTTTCAGCTCCTGACGGATCAGTTCTGACAACTCGCGTTGTACTGTATCCGCCATACGCTTCAGACGTTGACTACCCGCCATTAAAGACTCCGTTTAATCAGTTGAACATCGTACACTTCGATCTTATCAAGTGCTTTGATGTCTTTATAGCCTTTCACCGCAAGACCACATTCCATACCGGCACGAACTTCTTCAACCACTTCTTTGTAGCGACGAAGAGATTCAAGCTCGCCCTGGAACACAACCACGTCATCACGTAATACGCGAATCGGTTTGTTACGATGCAATACGCCTTCAAGTACCATACAGCCTGCAGCCGCACCAAATTTACTTGAGTGGAATACTTCACGTACTTGTGCAACCCCCAGAATCGTTTCACGATGTTCTGGTGCAAGCTTACCGCTCATTGCTGCTTTCACATCATCAATCAATTGATAGATGATTGAGTAGTAACGAATGTCGATACTGTCTGCATCTGCTTTTTGACGCGCAGCGTTGTCCGCACGTACGTTAAAGCCGAGTAGAACTGCTTCTGAAGATTCAGCCAATGTCACGTCAGACTCAGTGATCGCACCTACACCAGAACCGATGATACGTACTTTAACTTCGTCAGTCGCAAGCTCAGCAAGTGCTACATGCAAGGCTTCCAGTGTACCGCGTACGTCAGTTTTCAACACAACATTTACGATAGGCACATCTTTCTTGCCCATAGACGCCATGATGTTTTCAAGACGCATTGCAGATTGACGCTCAAGACGTTTTTGACGTTCACGATCCATACGCGCATCGGCAACTTCACGTGCTTTCTTCTCGTCGCTCACCACAAGAACTTCATCACCAGCCATTGGCGCTTCTGGAAGACCCAGAATTTCCACTGGAATCGAAGGACCTGCAGATTTGATACGCTGACCATTTTCATCCGTCATCGCACGAACGCGACCATAAGATGAACCGGCAAGAACAAGATCACCTACTTTCAATGTACCGTTTTGAACCAGAATAGACGTTACCGCACCACGGCTGTTATCTACACGTGCTTCAATTACGACACCTTGTGCAGCACCTTCTTCAGATGCTTTAAGCTCTAGAAGTTCAGCTTGAATCGAAATAATATCAAGAAGTTCATCAATGCCTTGACCAGTATGTGCAGAAACCATGGCCACTGGAACGTCACCACCCCATTGTTCTGGCACGATTTCTTTCACAGTCAATTCATTCAATACGCGATCTGGATCAGCAGATTCTTTATCCATCTTGTTGATTGCAACAATGATTGGCGTACCCGCAGCACGTGCATGGTCAATCGCTTCCGCAGTTTGTGGCATTACACCATCATCTGCTGCAACAACCAGTACCACGATATCTGTTGCTTTCGCACCACGTGAACGCATTGCAGTAAATGCTGCGTGTCCCGGAGTATCGAGGAATGTAATCATACCTTTATCAGTAGTTACATGGTAAGCACCGATATGCTGTGTGATACCGCCTGCTTCGCCAGCAGCCACTTTGGCACGACGAATACGGTCAAGCAGTGATGTTTTACCATGGTCAACGTGACCCATAATGGTAACAACAGGCGCACGCGTAGATTGCGCACCACGTGCTTCTTCAGCTGCTTCAAGCAAGTTATCTTCAGCTTGTGTATCAGAAACCAGTACCGGATTATGGCCCATTTCTTCAACAACAAGTGCAGCAATTTCTTGATCAATCGCCTGGTTCTGAGTCACTAGCTCACCCATTTTCATGAGTGATTTAATCACTTCACGAACCTTAACTGCCATTTTCGCAGCTAAGTCAGCAACAACAATCGTTTCACCGATTTCAACATCGTAAACTTGTTTTTTCACAGGTTTTTCGAAGCCGTGCTTGTTGCCCTGGCTGGTTTTTAAACCGCGCTTAGGCTGTTTGCTGAAGCTTTGCTCTTCCTGACCACGACGACCACCTTTTTTAGGTGCACGCGCGCTCGGCGTATTCGTACCACGTTTGATTTCGCGGTCTTCTTTTGCAAAAGAGTCTTCATATGCCTGGCCAACAAGACCGGCAGCCAGAGGAGAATCATCAACAACACGAATAGTTGCAGTGGTATCTTCCGCGGTGTACTTAGACGCCATTTGACGCATTTGTTCAAGCGTACGTTGCTGCGCTTCTTCAGCCGCTTTACGACGTGCTGCTTCTTCAACAGCTTTTAATTTTGCTGCTTCTGCTTCACGTGCCTTTTTCTGTTCAGCGGTTTCAGTTGGTTTAACAACTTGCTTCACAATCGGCTTGTTGGTTGATTTGCGTTTTACCACAACTGCAGCTTTAGAAACTTCTTGCTTGTCGCTGGTTTGCTTTGCAGCAGCACGCATCGCTTCTAGAGCTTTATTCGCGTTATTTACGCCAGTTTTTGGAGCTTCAGCAGAAGCAGCTTGCGCTGTATTCTGCTCAGGCGCAGCTTTGGCCTGTTGCTCAGCCTTGGCTTTCGCCAATGCTTCTGCTTTGATCTGTTCTGGATCCGGCTTAACAAATGTATGCTTCTTGCGAACTTCTACATTAATCGTTTTCGCCTTACCTGAAGTACTGGCTACTTTAGCCGTACTAGTCGTTTTACGTTTCAACGTGATTTGCCCTGCTTGGCTTTCCGAACCCTGTGACTTTTTCACATGGTTCATCAAGCTATCTTGTTGTTCGGTGGTAATAATATCGTCAGCTTTACGCTGTGGTAAACCTGCCTCACGAACCTGCTCTAGGAGCTTCTCAACTGGACGACCCACGTTGAGGGCTAACTCTTTAATCGACTTGTCCGTCATATACTACCTCCTAGTTAAACCATGATTCGCGCGCTTTCATAATGAGTTGACCTGCTTTCTCAGCACCCAAACCTTCAATATCTTCGATATCGTCAGTCGCCTGATCTGCTAAATCATCCACTGTTACCACACCACGAGCTGCTAGCGCTTGCGCGATCTCTACTGTCATGCCTTCCATTGCAACAAGTTCTTCACTTGGCGCTTGTATGTTCTCTTGCTGTTGTAATGCATCAGCAAGTGCAATTTCTTTCGCACGGCTTTGCAGTAGTTCAACCAGTTCCGCATCCAGTTCGATTTCATCAAACGTTTCTGCAGGGACATAAGCAATTTCTTCAAGCGAGGTGAAGCCCATTTCTACCAATGCCATCGCCAAATCTTCCGCGATATCCAGACGGGTAACAAACATGTCTAAATATTGTTGCGCTTCGTTTTGTTGACGGGCGTAGTATTCCTCTTCCAGCATCATGTCCAGCTTGTAGCCAGTCAATTCAGATGCCAGACGAACGTTCTGACCTTGTGAACCAATCGCACGTGCCAACTGATCGCTGGTTGCGAAAATGATGTCGGCAGTACGTGCATCTTCATCAATGACAATACTCGATACATCTGCTGGTTCCAATGCACTTGCGATATATTGCGCAGGGTCATCCGACCAAACTACTACATCAATACGCTCGCCATTGAGCTCTTGCTGTACAGCCTGAATACGAGTACCACGCATACCAATACAAGCACCCACCGGGTCAATACGGTGGTCATTGGTTTTCACTGCAATTTTAGCACGAACGCCTGGTTGGCGAGCCGCCGCTTTAATTTCAATAATTTCTTCAGAAATCTCAGGGATTTCTTTCTTCATCAATGCAATCAGCATATCCGGTTTAGCACGTGACAGTTGTAACTGCGCACCACGACCTTCACGGTTGACATTGAAGAGAATCGCATTCACGCGTTGCTTCGGACGAAGGATTTCTTTCGGAATCATTTCTTCACGAGCAAGATACGCTTCAGCATTGTCACCTAGGTCAATGATAAAACCGTCTTTGGTTTGTTTTTTCACTTCACCGTAAATCAGCTCGCCGACTTTAGATTCGTAAGCATCGGCTACGAGCGCACGTTCTGCTTCACGGATCTTCTGTACAATCACTTGCTTGGCAATTTGCGCTGCAATACGACCGAAGTCAATTGACTCAACTTCCAGCTCACGAATGTCACCAATCGACCATTTTGCCGGATCGACATCAGAGATGGCATCCTGACAAGCTGGCATTTCATGGTCTTCGTCTGCAACCACTTCCCACTGACGGAAAGTACGATAGTCACCTGTTTTGCGATCGATTTCCACACGTAAACGTGCTTCTTCCGAATGTGTTCCTTCGTAGAATTTTTTCTTTGTCGCAGCAACTAAAGCTTGCTCAAGCGCTTCAAAGATCGCTTCACGAGGTACACCTTTTTCGTTACTAACCGTTTCAACGACGGTCAGAATTTCACGTGCCATACGTCACCTATTCGTTAAATTTTTATTTATTCAATTAATCTTGGAAGACCAAATTTGCTTTATCGATATTGTGACTGTCGATCTCCAATACCTGTTGCTTTTCTACTTCAACTTGAATCATTTCATTTTCAAGATCGACAGCAACCAGTTTGGCCTGGAATTTACGACGGTTATCTACCGCACTGATCAAACGTAGTGCTACGGTATGACCGATATAGCCTGACATCTGCTCGAGCTGGAAGAATGGACGGTCCCAGCCTGGCGAAGATACTTCGAGTGAATATTCACCCGAGATCGGATCATGAACATCCAGCATTGCGCCCACTTGCTGCGTGACACGCACACAATCCTGAACGCCAATACCACGCCCCTGCTCTTCTTCACCATCTTCATTGATTGCTGGTGCAACGCTCTCATCGACTGGCTTGTCGATGTAGATACGTAATAACGAACATTTACCCTGTGGCAGGAATTCAATCCCCCAAAGGTTTACATTACAGGCTTCAACTGCTGGTGCAATCAAGTCCTGAAGTGCTTGAGTTTTATTTGATAGCTTCATTTACTCTCGTCATCTGGTGCGATTTTATGATCTATTTGACCACTACAAACCAATACAAACTATAGTAGTAGTGAAACATGGAGATTTGACCAAATAATGTCGACACTACACGATAGCCAATAAAAAAGGGCGTAAATCGCCCCAATTAATGCACAATTTAAGATTTTTTCAAATCCCACTGTGCAAAAAGGCCCACCTTGTTGTGAGCCTCTTTTTAGAAACTTGGTAGCGGGAGCTGGATTTGAACCAACGACCTTCGGGTTATGAGCCCGACGAGCTACCAGACTGCTCCATCCCGCATCAACGTGCAAAAATTATATACAAAAGATGAGAACTTTTCAATCAAAACCACATCATTCTGCATATTTGTCATCTGTCACTGAAAAATTGGTAGTGTGAGCCGGATGTAAACCAACAACCTTCGCCAGTTTATAGAGGGTTGAGCCCGACAGGCCATCAACTAGATCTATAAATAACACTTACCAAACCATTTAAAATGGTAGCGGGAGCTGGATTTGAACCAACGACCTTCGCTAGCTTATAGAGAGTTGAGCCCGACAAGCAATCAACTAAATCTATAAATAACGTTTACCAAACTATTTAAATGGTAGCGGGAGCTGGATTTGAACCAACGACCTTCGGGTTATGAGCCCGACGAGCTACCAGACTGCTCCATCCCGCATCAGCGTGCAAATAACATTTCAGTTTAAAAGACTTAAACTGCTTTTAAAGTTTGCATCTTTAAAAGATTGGTAGCGGGAGCTGGATTTGAACCAACGACCTTCGGGTTATGAGCCCGACGAGCTACCAGACTGCTCCATCCCGCAACAACATGCAAATTAAATTTCTCAACTTAAAACCTGTTTAAGCTGCCTCTTGAAAGTTTGCGTCTTCTAAAAGGATTGATTGGTAGCGGGAGCTGGATTTGAACCAACGACCTTCGGGTTATGAGCCCGACGAGCTACCAGACTGCTCCATCCCGCATCAACAGAAGTTTTTTCAGCTGCATACACCAACTTAAATTTCTGGATTATAAGTTGGTGCGGAAGGGGGGACTTGAACCCCCACGCCCGAAAGCACTACCACCTCAAGGTAGCGTGTCTACCAATTCCACCACCACCGCAGCTGTGTCGCATTCTAGTCGCATCACTGCAAAAAAGAAAGGACTAATTAAAACTATTCGGTCGTTTCTGGTGCAGTTGGTGAAGTTTCATTCGATTGCACAGGCGTGGCCGGCGCAGATTGAACTGCTCCCAAACTGTAGGCATTTGTGCTTTCTTTTTTGGCCAAAACAGCCAAAGTCAGACTGGTTATAAAAAATAGCGCCGTTAAAATGGCAGTCAAACGGGTCATGAAATTACCCGAACCCGATGCTCCGAATACCGTCGCCGCACCACCGCCACCGAAAGAGGCACCAGCATCTGCACCTTTACCATGCTGAACCAAAATCAAGACAATCATCAAAACAGCTAAGATAATATGTACTACCAGCACAAAAGTTTGCATGCTGAACTCCTAATTATTGTGTATTTGCAAATGCGTGAGCAATTTTATGGAACGACTCAGCATTGAGTGATGCACCACCGACCAGTGCTCCATTGATATCCGGGCAGGCTGCTAACTCTACTGCATTTTCCGGCTTGACACTACCACCATATAAAATCGCCATGGTTGCACCATAGCCAGTGATCTGGCTCAAACCTTGACGGATTTGTGCATGCATGGCTTGTGCATCTTCAGGAGAGGCGGTTTTACCGGTACCAATTGCCCAGATCGGCTCATAAGCAATCACGATATTTTTCCATTGCTCAGCGTCCACTACCGCTGCAATATCACAGATCTGTTGCAATACGACCGCTTCAGCCTGCCCTGCTTCACGTTGTTCCAGGCTTTCACCCACGCAGTAAATCACCGTTAAACCGGCAGTTAATGCATGCTTGATTTTGGCATTCAGAACTTCTGCGTTTTCTGCGAAAACTTCACGACGCTCAGAATGACCAATTAGTACATAATGAATCTGGCTGTCTTGCAATAATTCAGCGCTCACTTCACCGGTATAAGCACCCGTTCCTGAAATACGTGAAACATCTTGTGCTACAGTGTAAACAGGACGAGTCGCAGATGACAGTTCCGCCTGAATCTGGGTCAGGGCAAGAGCAATCGGGGCTACACCGATATGACATTTATCTGCGGCGATTGGTGCAGTTTCCAGTAAATTTTTAATACCGTGCACCAGTGTTAATGCATCTGCCTGCAGCGGATTCATTTTCCAGTTACCTATTACCCAAGGGGTAATCGTCGAAACTGACATAATTAACCTATTTTATTTACATATTTCGAATTGGGCACATTCTACACGGAATTGGAAAATTTAAAGAATAGTTTTCTTATCACTTATTCTCGGTTTAGACTATTCAAAATGGTTGTTTTTTGTTATCACTTAAAAAAATGGGAACTTCTTCTAACCAGTTCAAAGTTTTACTGGATATGAGGAAGGTAGCAGCACTCTTAGCTATGGTATTTTTACGTAACAAACGTATAATTTTAATATAGCAATTAAAAAAATTTGATTTATAGGCATTTGAGCATGACAGCATTACAGGGGTCGCCAAGATTTACCGGATTTATTCGTCGTTTGGTCGAGGAAGGCGTCATCTCGGCTGAAGATATGCGCAGTGCTTTGGCACATGCCAAGCAAGAAAAAATAGATATTGTGGCGGAGCTGATTAACCAGCAGCAGCTTTCTCCGACCGTCATTGCTGAAACGATTTCAGTTGAATTTGGCGAACCGCTGTTTGATATCAGTGCCTATGATCCTGCCCAAATTTTGCGGGATGCGATTGATGAAAAGCTGATTACCAAGCATCGCATCCTGCCAATTTTTAAAAATTCCAGTATTTTATATGTTGCGACCAGTAACCCCACCAATATCGAAGCAATTGATGCAGTCCGTTTTTCTACCAAACTCAATATTGAAACCATTATTGTTGAACACAATAAACTTGAAAAACTGATCGAGCAGAATTTTACCGAAGAAAGCACGTTTGAGTTTGATGAAGACTTTGACTTAGATGTTGATGTCGAATCTGCTGATCCGAATAAAGAAGAGGATGACAGTAACAAGGGTGAAGAAGCCCCTATTGTTAAATATATTAATAAATTACTAATTGATGCGATCCGTATGGGCGCTTCAGATCTACACTTTGAACCTTATGAAAAAATCTATCGGGTACGTTACCGGGTCGATGGTGTATTACGCCAGATTGCAACACCACCACTACAGCTGGCAAATCGCTTGTCTTCGCGTCTTAAAGTCATGTCGCAAATGGACATTTCTGAAAAACGGGTACCGCAAGATGGTCGAATTAAACTAAAATTATCCAAAAACAAAGCCATTGATTTCCGTGTCAACTCTCTCCCTACACTGTTTGGTGAGAAGCTGGTACTGCGTATTCTGGATCCATCCAGTGCGATGCTGGGGATTGATGCATTGGGTTATGAACCGGAACAAAAAGAACTGTTTATGCAGGCACTGGACAAACCACAAGGGATGCTGCTAATTACCGGCCCGACGGGTTCCGGTAAAACCGTTTCACTTTATACCGGTTTGAATATCCTGAATCGTGAAGATACCAATATTTCCACAGCGGAAGATCCGGTCGAGATTAACTTGCAAGGGATTAATCAGGTCAACGTTAATAATAAAGTTGGCCTGACCTTCTCTGCCGCACTGAAGTCCTTCTTACGTCAAGACCCGGATATCGTCATGGTCGGTGAGATCCGGGATCTGGAAACTGCCGAGATTGCGATTAAAGCTGCGCAGACCGGTCATATGGTGATGTCGACGCTGCATACCAATAGTGCGCCTGAGACTTTGACCCGTTTACGCAATATGGGGGTGCCTTCTTTCAATATTGCCACTTCGGTGAACCTAGTCATTGCACAACGGTTGGCACGTCGCCTGTGTTCGCAATGCAAGAAACCTGCCGATATTCCGCAACAAAGCTTACTGGAGATGGGTTTTACCGAAACCGACTTGCAGCAACCTGAGTTCCAAATTTATGAACCGGTGGGCTGCAATGAGTGTCGCGAAGGCTATAAAGGTCGTGTCGGTATTTATGAAGTTATGAAAGTAACGCCCGAAATTTCCAGAATTATTATGGAGGACGGTAATGCACTTGAAATTGCCGATGCTTCCGCACGTGCAGGTTTTAACAATTTACGCCGGTCAGGTTTAATCAAGGTGATGCAGGGGGTGACTTCTTTACAGGAAGTCAATCGTGTCACCAGCGAATGATCGGATGCTGATCTAAAATAAGGATAAAGGTATGGCAGCAGTAAAGAAAGGCCAGATGATGCCGATCTTCAGCTATGAAGGAATTGATCGTAAGGGGGCAAAGATCAAGGGGGAATTGCCAGCAAAAAATATGGCTTTGGCCAAGGTCACCCTGCGAAAACAAGGCATCAGCATCAAGACCATTCGGGAAAAGAAAAAAAATATTCTCGAAGGCTTGATGAAAAAACGTGTTAGTACACTAGATATTACGATTTTTACCCGACAGTTGGCGACCATGATGAAAGCCGGTGTGCCACTGGTGCAAGGCTTTGAAATTGTCGCAGAAGGTCTGGAAAATCCAGCGATGCGTGAAGTTGTACTGGGAATTAAAGGTGAAGTAGAAGGCGGTAATACCTTTGCCGGTGCACTGCGCAAATACCCACAATATTTCGACAACCTGTTCTGTTCACTGGTCGAATCTGGTGAACAATCCGGTGCGCTAGAAACCATGCTGGATCGGGTCGCAATCTATAAAGAAAAAAGCGAACTGCTCAAGCAAAAAATCAAAAAAGCCATGAAGTATCCGGCTGCGGTGGTTGTGGTCGCCCTGATTGTTACCATTATCTTGATGGTTAAAGTGGTACCGGTTTTCCAGGACTTATTCTCTTCATTTGGCGCCGACCTGCCTGCTTTCACCAAAATGGTAGTCAATATGTCGGAATGGATGCAAAAATATTGGTTCCTGCTGATTATTGCCATTGGCGCTTTGATTACCGCTTTTCTTGAAGCCAAGAAACGTAGTAAAAAATTCCGTGATTTTCTGGATAAGGCCGCACTCAAAGCACCGATTTTCGGGGATCTGGTGTATAAAGCAATTATTGCCCGTTATAGCCGTACTTTGGCCACCACTTTTGCAGCTGGTGTGCCCTTGATTGATGCATTGGAATCTACTGCGGGCGCAACCAATAACGTCGTATATGAAGATGCTGTGATGAAAATTCGTGAAGATGTTGCCACAGGCCAACAGCTGCAGTTTGCTATGCGGGTCACCAACAAGTTTCCTTCCATGGCTATCCAAATGGTCGCAATTGGTGAAGAGTCAGGTGCGCTAGATGCCATGCTGGACAAAGTAGCCACGCATTATGAAAATGAAGTCGACAATGCAGTTGACGGCTTAACTTCGATGATGGAGCCGTTAATTATGGCTGTTCTTGGTGTGCTTGTCGGTGGTCTAGTGATCGCCATGTACCTTCCAATTTTCCAAATGGGTTCTGTGGTTTAATGCAAGATCTTATTCAATATTTTATTCAAAACCCAACGGCGCTGTATATCGCAGTTGGGCTTTTTAGTTTATGTATCGGCAGCTTTCTGAATGTAGTGATTTACCGTACGCCCAAGATGATGGAACAGGAATGGCGTACCGATTGTCAGATGTTCTTGCATCCGGAACAGCCGGTGATTGATAAAACTAAATTAAGTTTAAGCAAACCCGCTTCGACTTGTCCTAAATGTCATCAGCCAATCCGCTGGTACCAGAATATTCCCGTTATCAGCTGGCTGGTCCTGCGCGGAAAATGTAGCAACTGCCAGAATCCCATCAGTATCCGCTATCCATTTGTTGAAATTCTGACGGCAGTTTGTGCACTGCTTGTCGTCGCAGTATTTGGCCCGACAATGCAAATGCTGTTTGGCCTGATCCTGACTTATGTGCTGATTGCGCTAACCTTTATTGATTTTGATACCCAGTTATTACCGGACCGTTATACCCTGCCCCTGGCTGCACTAGGTTTGGGGGTAAATAGTTATGCACTCTATACCTCCCCAAGCTCTGCCATTTGGGGGTATATCATTGGTTTTCTGTGTCTATGGGTGGTGTATTACCTGTTTAAAATCATTACCGGCAAGGAAGGCATGGGTTATGGCGATTTTAAATTGCTAGCCGCTTTGGGTGCCTGGATGGGTCCATTATTACTGCCTTTAATTGTGCTGCTGTCTTCCCTGGTAGGTGCGATTATTGGCATCATCCTGCTAAAAGTCCGCAAGGAAAATCAGCCTTTTGCTTTTGGTCCTTATATTGCGATTGCCGGCTGGATCGCTTTCCTTTGGGGTGAACAAATTATGAAAGTGTATTTAGGTCAATAAATTGAAATTTGTACTCGGTTTAACTGGTGGGATTGGCAGTGGCAAGTCTGCTGCCAGTCAGTGGTTTGAAGCACAAGGGATCACGGTAGTCGATGCCGATGTGGTAGCGCGTGAAGTGGTCGAAATTGGGCAGCCTGCACTTACCCAGATTCAGCAGGCTTTTGGCGATTGGGTACTGCTTGCCGATGGCTCACTGAATCGTCGTGCCCTGCGTGAATATATCTTCCAGTCTCCTGAAGCACGCAAAACTCTGGAAAGTATTACCCATCCGGCAATTCGTACTTCCATTATCCAGCAACTACATGCTGCGCAAAGTCCCTATGCCATTCTGGTTTCACCACTACTATTTGAGACCAATCAGCACGAACTCACCCAGCATACCTTACTGATTGACGCCACCATCGAACTGCAAATTGAGCGGGCCTCACAACGTGACGGCCAGAATATCGAACAAATTCGCAATATCATTGCTGCCCAAATGTCCCGCGAACAAAAGCAGACCATGGCCGATGATATTGTCCTAAATGATGGTCATCTGGATCATCTCTATGCTCATCTCAGACTATTACATCAAAAATATTTAAACATGGCAGCCAGCTGAAGCATAAAAAAAACAGTCTGATTAAGACTGTTTTTTTTGTTCTGCTAATTTTCGGCTTAGACTGTCCTGATGCTGTAACCAGCGCCACGGCTGTAAGGCCCCAACTGCCATACCCATCAGGCCACACACCATGGCCAGACTTAAAGTTTCATTTAATAAAGGTACAGCCAGAATTGCCGCAATAAAAGGTGCAAGATTGGTAATACTGCCTGCCTTAAATGCACCAAGACGCTTGATGGCTTCTACATAACTTAAAGTAGCAATAATCACCACAAATATGCCGTGAAAAATGGTCTGAAACAGTAAATGCTCGGGTTCAGGCACACTCAGGTTTTTCGGTAAAAATAGCAGATAAATCGGCACATAAACCACTGCCGACCAGATCGCGACACCACACATTGCCTGCCATGCAGTTAGCTGATATTTACGCAATAAAACGGTAAAAATCGCCCAAAGTATAGCACTAATAAAAAACAGTCCGTCTCCTGCTCCAAAGGCCACACCAGTTTCCCTATACATCAGCATACTCATGAGACATAGTACGACGATCATAATGATCAGGCTGGCCCAGGTATGTTTATCAAAAGCCTGCCCCATCAGAAAAAAAGCCATAATCGCGGTACAGATTGGAATACAGCCATTCAAGAAAATTGCAGCATGGGCGGTAGGTGCGTAGTGAAAAGCGCTATAGGCAAACAGGCAGTAAATCACCCCACCAATCATCGCTAAAATAAAAGGCTCTTTTTTCAGTAAAAAAGCGGCCTCTTTACGATAGAGCAAGATCGGCATCAGAATCAGGAAGGCCAGAGAAAAACGCAAGGCCACAATATCCCAGGCACTGATCTGCCAAAGTGCATTCAGGCGGGCCGTTAAGGTAAAACCGCCCCAGATGCACATGGTAACAACTAAAAAAACATAGCCTTGGGTACGGTCTGACAATGCCATCATCAATTAAAGGTTACGCTGACGGCAGGCTTCATACAGTGCCATACCTGTAGCCACACTGACATTCAGACTTTGCAGATTACCTGCCATCGGGATATACACGGTCTGATCACATTGGCTTTGGGTAATTGGACGTAGGCCGGTATCTTCCGCACCCATCACCACACAAACCCCGGTACCGGTAAAATCAAAATTCTGAATCGGCAGCGCTTTTTCATCCAGCATGGTACCAACCACACGAACATTAAAATCTTCTTTGATTTGACCCAAAGTACGCGCCAGATTGGTCACCTGAATGAATTTGACTTTGTCCGCACCACCAGCAGCCACTTTACGTGCTGTCGGGGTTAAAGTTGCAGAACGATCACGTGGCGCAATCACTGCCTCAACGCCCATTGCAGCGGCTGTACGGATACAGGCACCGAGATTATGCGGATCGGTAATATGATCCAGAGCCAATAATAACGCTTGAGGGTTTGCGCTCAATAATGACTCAAGATCTTTTTCATTCAGGGTCGGATGTGCACGTACCGCAGCGACCACACCTTGATGAAAGGGTTGCCCGGCCAGTTTCTCCAGTTTGTCACGGCTGGCTTGCTGTACACTTATCCCAAACGGTTCAGCCAGTTCCAGTACACGCTTTAAACGCTGATCATCGCGTCCTTTGAGAGTGAATAATGTCAAGACACGTTCAGGCTCAAGCTCTAACAATGACTCCACTGAATGTACGCCATAAAAATATTCAGGTTTTGCCATGAACGACCTCTAGATTAGTTGTATATACAAAAGAAAAATCCCGTAAAGCTGACTTCACAGGATTTCTATAGAATGATTAGTTTAACCGATTCGCACTGAAATTTCTTGCCCGGTTTGCACTGATCTTGAATCTGGACTTAACCTTCAAAATGGCAGACATAGTCCAGCACATCATCGGTTTCGATTTTAAAACGGCTATTGCCCGGCACATAGAAAGACTGACCGGCACGGAACAACTCACTTTCTTCACTATCGCCAATCTGCACACGGCATTCACCTGAAACAATTTCCATGCGCTCAGGAACATGTGTTTCAAAGGTCAAAGCATTTTCTGATGGCAGAATGACACCCAAAGTTTTCTTGGTCCCATCTTCAAATTGTACAATGTGACTAATACACAACCCGCCGAAATATACATTAGATTTTTTAAGTACAGATACATGATCAAACTGAGCTGACATGCGATTTCTCCAGATAAAGCATTTTGTAATATTTTGATTGCTGTAGTTTAAATGTGCACCCTCAACTAATCAATCGAAGTTTATCGACGCCGATAAAATATTCTGTATCGCTGAATCCCTTCTATTTGTAGGATGTTTTGGCCTGTATTTTGCTGGTAGATGAACTTCAGTTTCGATTTGTGCATTCTCTTTTGAAATAAGCTGAATTGAGTCATTAATTTAAAGATTGGGGATGTCAAAAATATGAAAATCAGCAGTGAATTAACGGACTTCTGAGTCAGCTTCTTGCGAAAATACAGTGAAATAAGCATATATGAATCGTTAAAATTTAAGATAGAATGAAATTGATTCGTCCTGATTTATAATAATCACAGCCATGTTGTGACCCCAATCCAACATCAGGCTATTTCAATCAAACTTTTCGCAGCCCGGATGCGTTTATGCTGACACATTTAACTCTGATCAATTTTGCTTTAGCTGAACATCTTGCTATTGATATTGATAAAGGTTTTAACGTTTTAACCGGTGAAACCGGTGCAGGTAAATCCCTCTTACTGGATGCATTGTCTGCCTGTTTGGGTGAGCGAACCGATACTAATTATGTGCGTTATGGTACGGAAAAGGCGGATGTCACCGCCAGTTTTAGTTATCAGGAACACAGTCCTGAAGCCGCCTGGTTAAAAGAACATGAACTGGATGATGAGTCAGGTGAAATTCATTTACGCCGGGTGATTTTTGCCACCGGCCGTAGCAAGGCATGGATTAATGGACGTCCGAGCAGTCTGTCTGAACTGAAAGAAATTGGACGTCTGCTGGTACAACTCTATAGCCAGCATAGCCAGCAACAATTATTAGAACCCCCTTATCCGAAGCACTGGCTGGATCGTTATTATCATTTTTATGCGCCGGCCCAAGAAGTACGTGATGCCTATAGCACTTGGCAAAAAAATATCCGCCAGCATCAAGCAGCTTTGGATGCACAAGCGACACGCAAGCAGCGTCTGGAAACCCTTGAGCTGCAAATCGAAGAACTAGAAGAAATTGTTCAGACGGATTATCCGGAAATTGAGCAGGAATTTGATCGGCTCTCGCATCATGAAGCCATCATGCAGGACTGTGTCTATAGTCTGAATGTGCTGGATGAAGCTGAACAGAATATCACTCAGGAACTGGCATCAATTATGCGTCGGGTCGAATCGCATGCCGGACGCAGTGAGCAGCTCTCCGGGATTTATACTTCCCTGCTGAATGCCCAAAGCGAACTTGAAGATGCAGCAGCGAATTTACGCCAGTTCATGGATCGGCAAAGTTTTGATCCGGAACGTATGGAAGTATTGAATTCAACTTTGGAAATCTTCCATCGTCTGGCACGTAAATATCGTACCCAGCCAGAATTACTCAAAGAAGAATATGAAGCCTGGCAAACCGAATTAGAACAGCTGCATCAACTGGAAGATCCGGAAACACTGGCTGAACAGGTCGCGGTTTCTTATCAGGAGTTTCTGGATAAAGCCCAACATCTGGATCAGATTCGCCGTGAAGCCGCAGCACCGTTGGCCAAGCAGCTCACTGAGCAGGTCAAACAACTGGCATTGCCTGAAGCACATTTTGAGTTCAAGTTTGAGCCTTTGGAGCATCCCTCTAGTGAAGGTCTCAGCTTTATTCAATTGCTGTTTACTGCCAATAAAGGCATTCCGGCACAGCCTTTGGCCCGGGTTGCATCAGGCGGTGAACTCTCGCGTATTGCGCTAGTGATGCAAGTTATGAATGCGGAAAAAACCGAAGCTGAAGTGCTGGTCTTTGATGAAATTGATGTCGGGATTAGTGGTGGTACCGCAGAGATTGTCGGGCGTTTACTGGCCGATCTGGCCCAGCATGTACAGATTCTGTGTATTACCCATCAGGCACAAGTGGCAGCACAATCTGATCAGCATCTACTGGTAAAAAAACAGCAGACTGATCCTGCCAGCAGCACAATCATTGACCTTGAGGAAAATGAAATTATTCAGGAGCTTGCAAGAATGACAGGCGGTGTAGAGATTAGTGAAACCACCTTGCAACATGCCCGCCAGTTACGTCAGCTGAAATTTCAGCAGGCTTGAGCTACTTGTAAAGCGACACATAAAAAATCCCTGCATTTAGGTCAGAGATTTTTTATGTGTTAAAAATCATTCGAACTAATATTAACTTACCATTTTACAGGTTGATCGCTTGAACCTGGCGTCATTTCATAGCCCGGTGATGAATCATAAGATTGACCAGTCTGAGACTGTACAGGCTGTAATTTTAAGCCCTGTAAAATTTCCGGGTTTAAGCCCTGAGCAATTTTATCCGCCGTACTGTCATTTAAACTATTGGTCAGAATATTCTGTGTCATTAAATTAGACAGAGTTCGATTGAAAGTGCCCGCTGCTACCACTTTACTGGTATTGGCTTCAATGACACGCCAGCTTAAACGCACTTGTTCAGCGCCGGCATTCAAACCATACATTTGCTGATGGCTGGCACTAGACAGATCATTAATTCGTCCCACCAGTAAATAGTCTGCTCCAACTTTCTGACCGATACGCGCCAGCTCATGCGGTGCACCATCCCAATACAGGAATGCATTTTCAGACTGCATTTCATCCAGATAATGACGATCTACCACACTCAACTGTCCGCTTTGAGCCAGATAATTTCCTAAAGTATCGGATAATTCCTGACTAAACTCATAGGCAGATGTGTCATTGGCCAGTCGGTTATTTTTCTCGGCCATCTGGAATGGCAATACTGCAATCCTGCGCAAATGCTGGTCTTGTACAGTCGATTCAAACTTCACCACATGTGCGCGAACTTTGGCACGGTAATTATTTTTTGCACCCGTCACACTCAGCACCTGAAACTTGGTCACTGAACCTGAACCTTGATTTGCCACACTAAAAACTGGTGAAACTTTACCGTTATAACTCCAGCCCTGATTATTCACCGATACAGAAACAGTCTCTTCATAATTCATTTGGGAAGAAACTGAAGCACCATTTACCGATTGCACAGCAATTAATAAGGCTTCAGAAATCGCCTGGTGTTGAGTTGGACCACTTCCACTGGCTTCTTTAACCACTTCTTTAATGGCTGCAAAGGCCGGAGCACTCAACAATCCAGACAACAGGCCTGCAAGTAATATTTTTTTCATATTATATTCTTCTACAGTCACTGTGCCAAAAGCACAGTGACCTTCATTGAAATTACAGACCAAAAGTCGAGCGTTTGCCTGCCTTACGGATTTCTTTCTCGCCAGTCCACTCTACGATACCAGTTTGCAGGTTTTGCAATTTAAAAGTGAACTTGTAATACACATCACTCTTGCCACCGGCATTCTTCACAATACTCGACAAGTTGCCATTTAGCATAAATTCGGCACCAATATGACCACCGGCACGTACTGCTGTTGACTGGTTCACCATACCGCTTTGCTTTTGATAAGCTAGCTGCTGTGCCACCGCATTCACCGATTTCATATCAACAAAACGAAATTTTCCAGAATTGATTAGTTTGTTCTGAATACTGTCAGTAATCGATTCGGTATCGATATGTTCCTGGGTTTTGTTATGAATCCGATCAAGGACAATGACCGGACGGCGGTTTTGGGTCATTTGCACCACTGGCGGGAACATCAACATGTCATCCACCATTTTGGCTGCAATCATTTGCAAGTCAGTTGAACCAAAGTCTGTGGTTAAGGTTTCGACTGCTTGGGCATCACCATAACTTACTGAACCAGTAGAGGCACAGCCACTAAGCAGTGTCGTAGTTGCCAATGCGGCGAAAATCAATTTTGCGTTCATTTCAAGTCTCTCTTATTTTTTCAAATACACAACAACATCAACAGCAGATGGATTTGGCGCCAAGGACTGCACACCTTTGGTTTCACGTCCGGTTAACTGGATCGGCTTCCAGATGGCACCTTCAGGATTAACTTCCACACCTTGTGCATCCACCCAAACAATCTTGTAGCTAAAATCTTTATTGTTAAAACGGCGGTTTTTGATCGCGATTGAAGCACGCTTTAAATCACCAACCAAGCTCATATTCACACGTTCCACAAAGACTTCCGTAGTTAATACCGGATTATTGGTAATGGTGCGGATACTCATTTCATTATTGGCATTGGTTTGGGTAGATAAGGCATTCGGTGCGGTACAACCCACCATGAACAGCGCCCCTAAACCAAGTACAGCAAAGCTAAATTGACGTTTCATATTGTTCCCTTATTTATGATTAATGTGGAATGGTGCTTACACTAGCCGTAATTTTGTCATTAACATGATGGGCATAGACAAACACTGTTTGATTGGCTTTCACATCTAGGGTGACTGGAGAGCTAGATACACTCCCGCTAGAAAGTTGTAAATTATGTTTGCCCGGCGTTAAATTTAAGCGCGCAATCTGGGCATTACTCGGCAAGGTACTCCAGCCACGCAAGTCAGCACGCTCAGTCGCCATATTTAAGACGTTACCGGCAAGTTGACCAAACACACCAAACTGGTTACCAAGTTCTTTTTGTGCGGCATATTTTGCAGTGGCGCGCAGCACCTGACTGCTCACATTCGCCATAATTTTTTCTTTGAGGTCCTTGACGGCCAAAGCACCAATATCACTAATCACATAACTGTCTTGTAAAGCTTTATTATTGACTTTCACTTTCAGGCTAGTTGGTATCACATAGGTACTTGGTTCATAGGTCGCAAAAGCAATATTGATTAAACCGCCCGGTGTAGGGACATCAATTTTATTTTCCACCTTTTGCGGTACAATTCCCTGTTCGATAAATACAATCACCGGAACACTACCCTTCTTATGCTGTGTGACCAGTTGATCCAGACGTTTCACGTCTTCGGAAATTTGCTTATCTGGTTGTAACTCATAAGCTTTCTTATAATCAACCAAGGCATCATTGTATTCACCCAAGGTTTCCCATAAATTGGCTGCCATATAAAAAGCGTAGGCATTCTGATAGCTGTTCTTAATCTTGCCGGCTATGGGGTCCAGACCAACAAAAGCTTCATCCAGCACACTTAGATTCTTCTCTGCTTCCGTGTTTTTAGCTACTTTGTCTTTTTTCTTTTCTAGTTCTTTTTGGTGCAACAATTCGATTTCACGCTGGAGGCCCTGAGCCACGCGCATTTCTACCGCAGCAGCTTCCAGATCCTTTAAGAAAATATAGTTTTTAGCTTGGGAAATATGCGCCAGCACCTGCTCATGTGCTGGTACCAGATAAGGCACTACAGAGTCATTGCTGACCATGGCAAGAGCCTTAAACCCCATTCGGGACACACTAATTTTGGCCCGATTTTTTTGTTTTTCTAACAGCGTAAAGGCTTGCTTATAATAATCTCGGCTTTCTTCATATTGATGGTTAACTTGTAATAAGCGGGCTTGTTCAAGTAAATATAAAACTCCATCCTTTGAATCAGCTTTGTCCTTAAACTGAGTAATGAGGTTTTCAGATAAAGCGCTATTCAAATGACTACGGAAAAAACTACCTTCTTCATTATAACTACTAAATACTGCTGCCTGTGAAGTGACTGACACAGAAAATAGCGCAGAAATTAAAGTCCCTTTTAAAATATGATGCATAACAACCCCATTAAAAAAATAAATTAAAGATGAAAATTTCTGCATTCTACGAACAAAGCAATATGGTTTCAATATGTATATTTTGTATAATAATTGAAATATTCTGTACAATATATCGCAAATTTATTACATAAATAAACAAATATTATAGTTTGTTATCTAATATTGACCATTTTTTAATCACTAGAAACTATGTATCGAAATATAGTTAGAGCTTAATTAATGAGCTGAGATTGTAATACCTTACCTTTAGTTTTCAGATAAATTCTATTTAAAAGCAAGAAACTATATATAGTCTACTTTTAACCATGAATGATGTATTGTTATTATTTAATTCATTCCACCACAATATATTTAATATTTTTTATTAAAATTTAAGTAAGTTTTTACTCGGTTTATCTGGCTGTTTTAGCATAAATAAAAAACGCTTAAAACTACCTCCCATCATTTAAATAAAATCACTGAAGGTCTTTTTAAAAGGAATTTTAAAACCGGCCTTAACCTGTTCATGCCTGATTTACCCCATATCCAAGTTGTCAGCCTAAGCATTTTATGGGATAACTAGCAGGAAGAAAGCCGCTGTTTGAGTGATTACAATTAGGCCCGTAGGCCATGCTTCACTTTTTCAGACTGCATAGCATACTGACTTTGGGAGAACTGCTCAGGTGACCAAACAGTTTCTGACACATCGTTGTCTGATTGCACCGCCGCATGCGAATGATGATTTTTTTGCCCAGACGGTCATTTATCTCGCTCGTCATGATGAAGATGGTGCCCAAGGCATCATTATCAATCGACCTGCCGGCATTCAAATTAAAGAATTGCTGAATGATCTGGATATTGAAGCAGATAATGTCAATCCGCATGAAGTATTGCAAGGTGGCCCTTTGCGCCCTGAGGCCGGCTTTGTCTTACATACCGGTCAGCCGACCTGGCACTCCTCCATTGCCGTGGGTGAAAATGTCTGCATTACCACCTCCAAAGATATTCTGGATGCGATTGCGCATAATGAAGGTGTCGGTCGCTATCAGATTGCCCTCGGTTATGCCAGCTGGGGCAAGCATCAGCTGGAACAGGAAATTGCCCGTGGTGACTGGCTGATTTGTGATTCCGATATGGATCTGATTTTTAACTTACCTTATAACGACCGTTGGGATGCTGCCTATAAAAAAATGGGTGTAGACCGCAACTGGTTATCTTCCGAGATTGGACATGCTTGATGTAAACGCGCCATACACCATTATGGCGTTTGATTTTGGTACACAAAAAATGGGAATGTCGGTTGGACAATCCCTGATTGCAAGTGCCAATCCACTGCCCTTATTTCCCATGAAAGATGGTATCCCCAACTGGGATGAACTGCTCAAAATCGTGAAAAGCCATCAACCGAATTTATTTCTGGTCGGTTTGCCGCTGAATATGGATGATAGTGAATCCGAACTATCGACACGGGCGCGAAAATTTGCCCGCCGTTTACGTCATCAGACCAATATTGAAACCTGGATGGTGGATGAACGTCTGACCACCCGTGAAGCACGCGATGAACTGGAGCATTATCAGGCTCAAGGTCGCGGCAAGAAACTATCCGCTGACAGTATTGCGGCTGCCTTGTTGATCGAAAGCTGGTATCGTCATCCTGCCGGGATCACGCCTTAATCTGTTTTGAAAATTTTTAAATCAGCATCCTTCAGGGTGCTTTTTTATGCTCCAAAATGCTTCTTAAGGATAAAAATAACGAAAAGTCAGGTTAATTCTTGGCGTTAAAACTTTACTGGTTTTGCTGATACTGTGCTTCCAGTGTTGCTGTGTCGCGCCACGCATCACAATTAACTGCCCACTATGTAACAGCACATCGACTTTATCGCTACAAATTTTATGCTTAAAACTCATTTTGCGGGTAGCTCCCAGACTCAGAGAGGCAATGACATTTTCCCGAGAAGTACCTGTATATAACGCCGGCTCATCATCACTATGCCAGCCCAAGCCTTGAGAACCATCTTCATACAAATTGGCTAGACAGGAATTAAATGGATGACCGACCAGAATTTCAATATGCTGCTTTAAACGGAATAATCCGGGTGTCCATACCTGAGCTTGTTTGAGCGTACCAGAATAACGATACTGATAATGTTCATCGCCATACCAGACCACCTGGCGGCCGGTGACATGGTGCTTGCCAAATAAATGCACTTCATCATGTTGCCAGGCCAGCTGACTGAGAAAATGCTGTAGATACTGTTGGCTTTGTATCTGATCCAAAATCAGGCCATAATCTTCTACTACCCCATCAAAAGGTAATACATTGGCTTGCGGCTGGGGTGCAAATAAATCGAGCGTCATATCAATCAGATCCAGTATCCACATGAAAATACTGACATTCGACCTAAAGGATTACAACTGCTCTTCACAAATGACTACAACATTTATGCTTGTGGCTAGCCTAATTCCTGCCTAGACTGAATTCAACTTTCACAATAAAAATAATCCTTTTATGAACTTATGGCAGCTGTTTCAGAAACTTCGACCCTTTGTTCAGCCTTATCGGTTGCTGGTAATTGCCACGCTGATTCTGACCCTGATTGGTTCATTCACCGCACAGGTCAATGCCATTACCTTGCAATATGCGGTCGACAGCATCAATTCGCTACTCGAAGCAGGTCAAGGACTGGAGCAAGGCTGGCATATTCTGATCACGATTTCGGCGATTTTGCTAGGCAAAGAAATTATCAATGCCTTTGTCCAGTTTGGGCAGAAGTTCTATGGAGAGAAACTGCGGATTTTTGTCTCTCAGGATTTGGCCCAGGGGATTATTGAAAAGTTTTTAAAATATCGTCTGGCGTTTTTTAATCAGGAAAATAACCAGGCCGGTAAATTACAGACCCGGATTGACCGTGGCATTGGCTCACTGACCCGCCTGGTACAGATCTTCTTTATAGATATTTTACCGTTATTTACCAGTGCCATTGTGGCTTTGGGGCTAATGTACTATGCCAATGTCTATGTCGGTCTGGTTGCAACTGCCATTGTTCCGATCTATTTCTGGCTGACCTATAAACAGGCGCAAAAGCTCGGGGGCTGGCGCCGCAGTCTTCGCGATGGCCGGGAGAAAAAAAGTCAGGGCATTCTCAGCATCATCAACTCGATTACCGTGATCAAATCCTTTAACCGCGAATCGATTGAATCGGAAAAGCAGTTGGGATTACAGCGTGAACTGACCGACAATCAGATGAAAACCCGCCAGACCAGTTTCCTGTTTGATGGCCTGAAAACTTTTCTGGAACAGATCGGGATTGTACTGATCATTATTTTAACCTCCTACTTTGTGCTGGATGGCCAGATGAGTATCGGTATGATCATGTTTCATGTGCTGCTATTTAATAATGTCTCTGCCCCAATTCGATCCCTGCACCGGATTTATGATGAAGTGAATGATGCCATGATCTATTCAGAAAGCTTTTTCAAGATTCTGGAAGCCGATGATGAAATTGAACAAAGCGGTCAGCAGAAACCGATTGTCCAAGGAAAATTTGAACTGAGTGGCGTGAATTTTTATTATCCAAACGGCCACCATGCCCTGAAAGATATTGATATGGAAATTCGTCCCAATAAAATTACCGCCTTGGTGGGCTTATCGGGTGCCGGAAAATCCACCCTGATCAGTTTGCTGGATAAATTTTATGAACCACAGCAAGGCCAGATCAAACTGGATGGCATTGACCTGAAAGATTATGACACCCAATATCTACGCGATCATATTGGTCTGGTCTTACAAAAAAACCATATTTTTCAGGGCACCATCTTTGACAATATCCGTTACGGCAAAACTACTGCCTCAATGGAAGATGTAATTGAGGCGGCAGAAAAAGCCTCGATTCATGAGCAGATTTTACAGTTACCGGATGGCTATGACAGCGATGCCTTGATGCTGTCTGGCGGCCAGCAGCAACGGATTGCCTTGGCACGGATGTTCCTGAAAAATCCACCAATCATTTTTCTGGATGAACCGACGGCGAGTCTGGATGCAATTGCCACGGAACAGATCAAACAAAGTCTGGACCAGATCAAGCAAGGCCGTACCGTGATCATCATTTCGCATAGCCTGTCGCAGATTATTGATGCGGATTATACCTATGTAATGAAAGAAGGAACGATTGCCGAACATGGTGAACACGACCAGCTTTATCATCAGCAAGGCGTATATAAGGAAATCTTTGATGCGATGGCCAAAAGCCTGAATATTGAAAAAATTGCCAAAACTTTTGAAGATGATGCTGAGGAAGAAACTCATAGTTAGCTTTTCTATCCCAATAAAAAACCTCCGAGCTGGAGGTTTTTTTATTTAAGTCTGGAACGTTTAACGCTGAACTTTCTGTTCAATTTCTTCAACGCTGGTATGACGCACATCAAAACCTTTGACCATATAGATCACCTGTTCCGAAATATTCCGGGCATGATCGCCAATTCTTTCTAGCGAACGCAGCACCCATAATACATTGATGACACGACTGATATGCCGCGGATCTTCAATCATATAAGTCATAAGCGTACGTGTGGCTGATTGATACTCACGGTCAATATCCGCATCTGCCAACATGACCTTCAAAGCTTGATCTACATCCAGACGCGCAAAAGCATCCAGTGCATCATGAATCATCACCCGCACCTGGTTGCCAATATGCCGGGTTTCCATATAACCGCGCGGTGAGCCGCCCTCTTCACATAAGCTTTGTGCAATTCGGCCTATTTTCGAGGCTTCATCGCCAATCCGTTCCAGATCGGTATTGGCCTTGGACATGGCAAGCACCATACGTAAATCAATCGCGGCAGGATGACGGCGCGCCAGAATCAGGGTCAGCGCTTCATCAATATCTCGTTCCATCTGATTGACGACATTGTCTTGAAACTGCACATCTACTGCCATTGAGACATCTGTGTCCAATAAGGCATGAATGGCATTAGCTACCTGCTGTTCTACCAGTCCGCCCATCGTCATGAATTTGGTATTTACGTCCTGCAGTTCTTCATTAAATTGCGAAGAAATGTGATGACTTAATACAGGATTATTTGGACACAAGGAAAGCTACTCCTGAACGATAGAGGACAATGATCAATAATAAATCATATTAAAGCATATCTATGATGAAAGTTTGATGACAATAGTAGCCTCATAAAGACTGAGGCGAATCATATTCAATTAGCCAGGCGTTCAGTTCTGCCAGTTCCTTTTCGGTTAACTGCCCGACTGAAGCCTGCAATTGCAACACATGCAACAGATAGTCATATTTGGCATTTAAATAATCGGTCTTGGCAGAAAAGGCATTACGCTGTGCCAGCAATACATCAACCATGGTTTTTAAGCCTTCCTGATATTGCGCTCTGGAGGCTTGTGAGACAATTTCTGAAGAGTCCATCGCAGCTTTACGTGCATTGAGTTTGGCCTGATCGGTTTCTACCTGCATAAAAGACTGTTTCACATCGGTATTGGCTTTACGGATAGCCGCATCCAGTTGTGCTTCACTTTTTTGCACATTGACACCGGCCTGACGGATACTTTTTTGTGTGCGTCCGCCGCTAAATACATTCCAGTTCACTTCCACCCCAATCTGGTCGAAATCTCCATTGCTGGACATGATCGTGGCTGGACTTTGTTTTAAATAGCCATAGGTTCCGACCGCTTCGACCTGCGGATAGAGCGCAGCCTGCTCGACCCGTTTGGCATCTTCAGAATAGCGCTTTTGCAGACGCGCTTGCAGAATATTCAGATTCTGGCTTTGTGCCAATTCGGTCCAGGACTGCATATCACTTGGAACCGGTTTCTGAAACTGGAAATCGTTGCGTAGCACCGCCAGATTATCCTGATACGGGCCGATTAATTGTGCCAGCTGTTCTTGGGCCAGTACCAGCTGAACTTGAGTCGAAATCCGGTTGGCCTGGGCACTTTGATACTGGGCATTGGCTTCACTGACCTCACTGCGCGCTACCAGACCTTCTTTCAGCTTGGCATTCATCATCCGTAACTGCTCAGACAGTGCCTGCTCTTCCTGTAAATAAGCCGTAGTCAAAGACTGCTGCCGCAAGACATTAAAATAGGCTTCGGCCACCTGTAAAATATGCTGCTGTTTTTGCAGACGCAGATTGACTTCACTGAGTTCGACCGAGGTCTTGACCTGCTTATAACCTTGCCAGGCATCCCAGCGAAATAAAGGTTGGCGTGCGGTTAAGGCCACCTGACGGCTGGTTGTACTGGAACTTTGCAACTCACCAAATTCAGCAGGCAAACCTTCAGGCTGTAAGTTGTTGACGGACTGGTTTTTACGGGTCACATTTCCAGACAAAGTCACGGTCGGCAGCAAATTGCCGCTGGCAATCCCCAGATTGAGCTGATCAGCCTGATACTGCAACACATTCGCCTGCCAGTTCGGATCATTTTGCTGGGCGCGCGCATACGCTTCTTTTAAGTCCAAGGCAAAAATCGCCGGACTAATTAATAGCAATAAACCGGCCATGACACTGAGTTTTAATTTCATTTTATAGTGTTCACCCCTAACAGCCATTCAGATTAAAAAATTCTGGCACTTTAAGCTCAGCCATACTAAAGAGATCTCTTGAATTTTTACGTATGATTTTTATTAATTTTTTAATATAAAGATCAGTTTTTATCCATCATTAATTCAATTTTCTGGCTCTAATACCGGCAATGTAACAAAGCAATTCACAATACTAAACATAGTATTTTAGTTTGATCTATACAATATCTCCCAGTAAGGCCGTTATTTTCTGAATTCACCTATATATACAGAGTCCTGAAGCATAGTGTTAATGCCATTCCCATCGATATTCAAAGCCTGTTTGCTTGCTGGTAGCGTGCTGCTTCTTGGGGGCTGCCAACAGCCTTCAGATCCACAGATCCAGGTCGAACAGACTGAGACGAAGCAAACGCAAAGTCCAGTCAGTGACTTTAGCCTCATGTGCCAGAATATTGAAAAAAATATGTCCCAGATTAATGACCAGCGCACGACGTTTGCGCTGGAACAAATTAATCAGGATCTTAAAGTGTGCCTGCCGTTGATGGAATTGGCGGAGCAGAAGCACCTGATGCAACGCTCTACCGAAATGTATCAGCGCTTTTTAAAGGTGGATCGCACCGAGTTCCAGCAACGCGCCTTTGAGCAGTATGCACTGGAAATGGCCCAGCATCCGACCATTCAGCATGCGCATTTTCAACAGCTCACCTCACGTGACCAGTATCTGTTAAAACACAAGGGGCAGGCTTATGTAGAACTGCTGGATCTGGGTGATGGCACTTTACATTATCGCCGCAGCCCGGAATATCTGGTGCGTATTTTTGCCCCTTATTTACCAGCCGCTGAAAAAGCCTTTATTGAAAATCTGGCGGAACAGAATATGGAGCCGGTGCTGACGGAAAAACGCCTGCAGATTGAAGCCGCTGATATTGCAGCCCGCAGTCTGCTTTGGGAAGACTATCTCAAGACTTATCCGAATAGTAGTTATAAACGCGATGCCGAATATCTGCTGAAGCAATACACCTATTTCCTGTTTAGAGGTACCGAGCAATCGCCGGTGTCTGAAGATTATCACGATCGTTATGCCGTGGATACCAGTCATCTGGAAACCATTATCGGGCTGTCGAGTGGCCAGAAATCAACGCTGTCCACACAGGCACGCCTGTTTCTGGAATTTCTGGACATGACTCCGGAACAGCGCCAGCAAACCTTGCCTGCCGATTATAGAAACCGTTCGGAAGCAGAACAGATTCTGTACTATGCCCAGATCAGTCCGCCCTCACAAAAATACGATAAGGACTGCTTTACCGATGCCATCTGTATCTAGTTGGGATCAGTTTCACCTTCAATCAGTAGGACCATGTCTAAATCAATCCTCGCTTAAAGTTGAGCGATTTAGACCTGTTTATTCTGCCTAAACTGAGCTAAGCTTTAGCCTCGCTTGACGGAGCGCGAGTAATGCCTCGCTGAGATCATGTGATTCCTTTTATCATTATCAGGAATTGAGCATGAGTACCGTTGAACCTGATCAGGTTAATACCTGCGTAGGAATCAAGCCAGCTAAAAACCCAGCCCTTGCTTTATCTGTTCAGGATAAATCTGCCTACGTTTTTGGTCGTGCTTGATTCGTTGATGTCATTCATAAGGATCATAGCCATGAACCAGTTAACGAATCTTTCTTCTGAAACTACTCTCTCTGCTCATGAACAGGAAGCACGCGATTTAACGCGAATTCTACCCGCTTCACGTAAAGTCTATCTGCAAGGTTCCCGTCCTGATATTCAGGTACCCATGCGGGAAATTTCCTTAAGTGAAACCCCGACCAGTCTGGGCGGCGAACATAATCCACCTTTGATGGTCTATGA
The DNA here is from genome assembly GCF_024129115.1 of Acinetobacter lwoffii. GTDB lineage: Bacteria > Pseudomonadota > Gammaproteobacteria > Pseudomonadales > Moraxellaceae > Acinetobacter > Acinetobacter lwoffii_T. The sequence continues at coordinate 64,290 of NZ_JAMXXO010000005.1, read as the reverse complement.
CACCTCGGGTGTGTATACCGACCCCAACGTGACGATTGACCTGAACAAAGGTCTGCCGAATGTTCGTGAAAGCTGGATTGAACAGCGCAACGATAGCGAAATTCTGGATCAGCTCAGTTCTGAATTTGGTCGCCAGCGTTTACGTGATATCCGCACCGCCGCGATCCGTTTCGCGCATATCCAAAAACCACGTAAAGCCAAACGTGGCCGCAACATTACCCAGATGCATTATGCCAAACAAGGTATCATCACACCGGAAATGGAATACATCGCCATTCGTGAAAACCTGCGCCAACTCGATGGTGTCGATATGCGCCAGCATCCGGGCCAGAATTTTGGTGCAAAAAACCTGACTGAAATTACGCCAGAATTTGTGCGTCAGGAAGTCGCCGCAGGACGCGCGATTATTCCGGCCAATATCAATCATCTGGAACTGGAACCGATGATCATCGGGCGTAATTTTCTGGTCAAAATCAATGCCAATATTGGTAATTCTGCACTCGGTTCAAGTATCGAAGAAGAAGTCTCGAAAATGACCTGGGCGACACGTTGGGGCGCAGATACGATTATGGACCTCTCGACCGGCCAGAATATTCATGAAACCCGTGAATGGATTATCCGCAACTCTCCTGTACCAATTGGAACCGTACCGATCTATCAGGCACTGGAAAAAGTCAATGGTGTGGCCGAAGACCTGACCTGGGAGATCTTTAAAGACACCCTGATTGAACAGGCTGAACAAGGTGTGGACTATTTCACCATTCATGCCGGCGTGCTTTTAAGATATGTACCGCTGACTGCCAACCGTTTGACCGGTATCGTATCGCGTGGCGGTTCGATCATGGCGCAGTGGTGTCTGGCACATCATCAGGAAAACTTCTTGTATACCCATTTCGATGAAATCTGCGAGATCATGAAAGCTTATGACGTATCGTTTAGTCTCGGCGATGGCCTACGTCCGGGCTGTGTGCAGGATGCCAATGACGAAGCGCAATTTGCCGAACTTCGAACTTTGGGCGAACTGACCCACCGTGCCTGGGAGCATGATGTTCAGGTGATGATTGAGGGCCCGGGCCATGTCCCGATGCATATGATCAAGGAAAATATGGATCTGCAACTGGAAGTCTGTAAAGAAGCACCCTTTTATACCTTGGGGCCACTCACCACCGATATTGCACCGGGTTATGACCATATTACTTCGGCAATAGGAGCGGCGATGATTGGCTGGTACGGTACCGCGATGCTGTGTTATGTGACGCCGAAAGAGCATCTCGGTTTGCCGAATAAAAAGGATGTCAAAGACGGCATTATTACTTACAAGATTGCCGCGCATGCAGCCGATCTGGCCAAAGGTCATCCAGGAGCACAAGCCCGAGATAATGCCCTGTCCAAGGCGCGTTTTGAGTTCCGCTGGGAAGACCAGTTTAACTTGAGTCTGGATCCGGACACGGCGCGCAGCATGCATGATGAAACCATGCCGAAAGCGGCACATAAATCCGCGCACTTTTGTTCCATGTGCGGACCGAAGTTCTGTTCAATGAAGATTAGCCAGAATGTTCGCGATTATGCCAGTCAACAGGCCAATCCTGATCAGCCGGCAAGCTCTCAGGCCGAAATTGAAGCCGGCATGGATCAGATGAAAGCCAGCTTCCACAACTCTGGTCAAAATTTATACCACAAACTATAAAACTGTAAAAAAAACAGTTGTCTTCAAAAAAAACTCAGATAGGATGAAAATAAATCAATTCATTCTATCTGAGCATATGAATATTATTAAACAGGCCTCTTATAATAAAAAAGACTTTAGCGTAGAGGCACGTGAGTTCTTGTACCGGGGATTTATTCACGTAGAAAAAGTCAGCCTGAAACATCGTCTATTTAATCAGGAAAGCTCAACCCCTATTTTGCAACGTGAGCTGATTCATCGGCCAGAAGCAGCGGGTGTGCTGATGTACAACCATCAACAGCAGAAATTTGGCCTGATCGAACAGTTCCGGATTGGTGGACTGGACGATGTCGATTCTCCTTGGCAACTCGAAGTGATTGCTGGCGTTCTGGATGGAGACGAAGCACCTGAAGTGTGCATCCGTCGCGAAGCACTCGAAGAATCAGGCTGTACCCTGGATGAGCTACAGCACATTTTCAGCTTCTATCCTTCCGCCGGGGCATGTTCCGAACTGTTTCATTTATATGTGGCCCAAACCGAATTGCCTGAACAGGGCGGTGTTTTTGGCATGCCGGATGAAGGGGAAAATATCCAGCTGCATATTCTGGATTATGCCGATATTCCGTTCTTGCTCACGAATGGTCGCTTAAGAAATGCGCCTGTCATTATGGCCTTGCAATGGTTGCAACAACATATTCATACTGCAGGAATATGTCTAAGGGGAAAGACATGAGTTTTCAGCAGTCAAGCACAAGCACACAGCCGGATTGGACCATTATCCAGATTTCTGATACCCATTTGATGGATCGGGAAGAGCTGGAATTTGCCCGGATGAATCCCGAGCAGAGTTTTCACGAGGTGATGCAGCAGATCCAACAGCGCTTTCCCCAAATGGATGCACTGATTCATACCGGTGATCTGGCACAGGTGCCGGTCGAGCAGACTTATCAACGCTATTTAGCATTTGTCCAGTCTTTAAACGTGCCGTATTATCAGATTCCAGGTAACCATGACGATTCTCGGGTGTTCCCTTTTCACCAGCATGCGAATCAGGTACATGCCATTCATTTTGGCACCTGGACCATGATCCTGTTAAATAGTGCCGTTCAAGGCAAGATCGATGGCTGGGTGGAACAAGCTCAACTCGATCAATTGGACCAATTATTGCTTGAATTTAAGCATCAGCATGTCATTGTCGCTTGCCATCATCATCCTTTTACGATGAAGTCACACTGGATTGACCAGCACCGACTGAAAAATGCTGAAGATTTAAAAGATGTACTGGCTCGGCATCATAATATCAAGCTGGTTCTGTTTGGTCATGTGCATCAGGATTCCTGCAACGAATGGCATGGCATCTACTTTTTATCCACGCCATCGACCAGTGTGCAGTTTAAACCTAAAAGTGAAGATTTCGCGCTAGATCAGGCGGCACCAGGTTATCGTGTATTACATTTGCAACAAAATGGTGAGTTTGATACCTATATTGAACGGGTGGCATTGAGCCAGCAAAATATTAATACCGAAATTTCAGGTTATTAACTTTTCAATTTGTTTTTTTTGCATTACTTTATTGCAACCAAAGGAAATGTGATATGCATAGTCCAGACATCAAAGACTATCAATAAGCATAAAAAGTCTATATGATGACGGCCCCCATAGGAGGATAATCTTTCTACAGGGTGGATAAAAAACTGCATATCACCATATTTTTTGCGTAGCAATCATACGCATAGATGAGGAATGCCCTAAATGGCGAATGACAACCAAAATCAAGTCTTAGACAATCAAACTGATGTTGTAGAAGAGAAAGCTGCAAAGCGCGTACGCAAATCTAAGCCTAAAACGACTGACGGTGGTTCTACTGCTAGCTTATTTGGTATTGAACCTTATCAACCTAAAAAAAATGAAGAATACATGTCTGAAGGTCAGCTTCAGCATTTCCGCCAAATCTTGCTGGCTTGGAAAGCTGAGTTGATGTCAGAAGTGGATCGTACCCTGAATACGATGCAAGACGAAAATACTGCTCTTCCAGATGTGAATGACCGTGCGACTCAGGAAGAAGAGTTTGCGATTGAGTTACGTACCCGTGACCGTGAACGTAAACTGATTCGTAAAATCGAACAGTCGATCGAAGCAATCCAGAATGATGACTATGGTTTCTGTGAAACTTGTGGTATCGAGATTGGCTTGCGTCGTTTAGAAGCACGTCCAACGGCTACTTTATGTATTGACTGCAAAACCCTTGCAGAGATCAAAGAGAAGCAAAATAACGGTTAAGCATGTCTGTAAATAATCCTCCCCTAACCCCTCCTTTAAAAAAGGAGGGGGACAACAGGATGGCTTATGTGGGCCGGTTCGCGCCATCGCCAACCGGCCCTTTGCATTTTGGCTCCCTCATTACCGCAGTTGCCAGTTACTGCGATGCCAAAGCCAATCAAGGCACATGGCTGGTCCGGATTGAAGACACCGATATTCCCCGCATTTATCCCGGCAGCGAAGAGCATATCCTGCGTGCCATGGATGCCTTTCAGCTTGAACCTGATGCCGAAATCATTTTCCAGAAAGACCGTTTAGATATTTACGAAGACGTCATCCAGCAATTACGTCAGCAAGACCTAGTCTATGCCTGTCAATGTACCCGTAAAATGCTCGGTTCCAACCATATCTATCAGGATACCTGCCGCAACTTGGGTCTGGCTTTTGAGCATCAGGCCATCCGTTTAAAAGTTGAAGATGTTGAAATCTGTTTTGAAGACCGGCTGCAAGGTCAGCACTGTTCAGAACTGAAAAAAGATCTGGGCGATTTTGTCTTAAAACGTCGTGACGGCATTATGAATTACCAGCTGGCTGTAGTAGTCGATGACTATCTGCAAGGTATGACTCATGCGGTACGTGGAGCTGATCTTTTAGATAATACCGAACGGCAAATCTATCTGGGACAGTTACTCGGTTATCCGCGTCTGAGCTATATGCATCTACCGCTGGCAATGAATGATCAGGGGCAAAAACTGTCAAAACAGAATCTGGCCCAAGCACTGGATTTAACTCAGGCACCCCAATTATTAAAACAGGCACTTCAGGCTTTGCATCAGGCTGAAGTTGATTTGGACACTCCCGATCGGATGCTGCAACAGGCGGTAGTACAATGGGACATTGAGCGGATTCCACATACAACTGAGCTACAAGGTCACTATTTATAAAAACAGCTTTTCACTTAAGCTAGACTTCTAGAATGAAAAATTGATAGGAAGAAGAGTATGTTTTTTATTTTTGGCGTCGGCCCTAAAACCAAAACCATTGAGAAAAGCCAGTTTCTGTGTCCGGTCTGCCGTACTCGTTCGGGCTATGAGCTAAAACAGCAGCGTAATTATTTTTCTTTATTTTTTATACCCTTGATTCCACTTTCCAAGCCTAAATCTGCTTTTGTGACCTGTTCCAATTGTGGAACCGCAATGCCGAGCACGGTACTGGACCATGCTCAGCCAGAGCCAGGACGAAACTCCAATCTAGAAGCTTGATTCTTCGCGGCTTGGATTGACCTGACGCGTGGTCGAATCAATTTTCAGAATCAGACTGATCATGACCGCACAGATAATCAGGGATGAACCGCCATAACTAATAAATGGCAAGGTCAAACCCTTGGTCGGCAACATGCCCATATTCATACCGGCATTCACCAGAATCTGTAACAGGAAAATGATACTGATGCCATAAGCCAGATAGCCGGCACGCAAATATTGATGCTGCAAGGCGCGGTGTCCAATGCGGATACAGCAAACCAGCATGGTGAAGGACAAGATCAGGATGGTTGAAATGCCTAAAAAGCCAAATTCTTCACCCAAAATTGCCAGCATGAAATCGGTATGCGCCTCAGGCAAATAAGACATTTTCTGGATACTATGCCCCAAGCCTACCCCTGCCCATTCCCCACGGCCAAAGGCCATAAGGGCATTAGAGAGCTGATAACCGGTGCCTAAGGGATCTTCCCAAGGATTCGAAAAAGACAGCAGACGTTGCAGACGATACGGTTCCAACAGAATCGCGGCAGCAAATGCGCCGACCAAGGTCATAAAAGCCACACCGAACTGAATCCACGGCGCACCCGCCAGAAAGAACACGCCAAGCATGGTTAAGGTAATTACCACGGTTGCACCCAAGTCAGGCTCGAGAATAATCAAACCGACGGTAGCACCCATGATGGCACTTAAACGGACCAGACCCTTGATATTATTCCGTACTTCTTCCGCACGGCGCACCACGTAGTCTGCAGTAAAAATTGCCATCATCACTTTGGCGACTTCCGAAGCCTGTAAGGTAAAGCCTGCGATCCGAATCCAGCGTTTGGAACCATTGACTTCCGTCCCGACAAATAGCACGGCCACCAAAAGTACGATGGTAATAATCCACAAAAAGAAAGTGTTATTAAACCAGACTTTTAAGGGGATTTTATAAGCCAGAAAAGCTGCTACGGCAGCGACAAAAATCGAAATCCCATGTCGGCTAATATAGTGAAACGGATTTTCATGCATACGTTCTGCATAGGGCATCGAGGCCGATGCCACCATGATCGAACCAATGCAGAGCAAAGCCAACACACAGAAAATCAATACATTCCGTGGATTCACTTCAGCAGGTATTCTAGGTATCCACTGCGTATAAAATTGATTTAATTTATTGATCGTAGTCTGAGCAAACCCAGCCATATCACGAATCCTTGTTATTCTTAATTGAGTTCATTCACATACGCAACAAACTTACGACCACGCTCAGGATAACCCGAGAACATATCAAAACTTGCGCATGCAGGAGACAATAGCACGACATCATGGGTCTGAGTGTGCTTTTGGCAGATTTCTACCGCCTGCTGCAGGCTGTCCGCATGGATCAGTTCAGTCGTGCCCGCAATCGCTGCTTCAATGATGGGACGATCTTCACCGATCAATACCGCTACTTTGGCATATTTAGCGAGTGATTCCCGTAAAGCTTTAAAATCCTGGCCCTTACCTTGTCCACCAAGAATAATCGCAACCTTACCGCCTTGGGCTTCAATCGCCATGCCCAGACCGTCCAGTGCCGCCAAGGTTGCGCCGATATTGGTACCTTTGGAGTCGTTATAATAGCGTACGCCCTGTACTTCCTTGACGAATTCACAGCGATGTTCCAGACCTTTAAACGTCTTCAAGGTATTCAACATGCTGTCCAGTGGCAGACCAATCGCCTCACCCAGCGCCAGACAGGCCAAGGCATTGGCAACATTATGCGTGCCCTGCATATACATCTCGGTACTTTTCAGCAGACGCTCACGACCACGCGCCAGCCAGATGCTGCCATCCGTATCCTTGAGAATACCGTACTGGTTCATATCCGGTGCATTTAGACCAAAGCTTTGTATCGGTGTTACGTCTGGCACCAGAGGACGGGTCAAAGAGTCATCACGGTTATAGACGACTTTTTTTACACCCTGGAAAATCCGGTGTTTCGCCGTGTGATAACCCATCATATCGCCATGACGATCCAGATGATCTTCACTCATGTTCAACACTACCGCGACTTCAGCCGCCAGATTTGAGGTGGTTTCCAGCTGAAAACTGGACAGCTCGAGTATATACAGCTCAGGATCGTCTTTAGTCAGGTCTAGCGCAGGACGACCTAAGTTACCACCGATAGCGACTTTTTTACCTGCATCCGCTGCCATCAAGCCAATCAAGGTCGTCACGGTACTTTTGGCATTAGAACCGGTAATTGCTACGATTGGCTTGTCTGTAGCACGGCGTAAAATCTGGATTTCACTGACTACTGGAATGCCCTTGTTGATGGCTGCCTGAATTTCAGGAAGTTTAGGATCAAGTCCTGGGCTGATCACGATTTCTTCCGCAGACAACAACAGCTCGGCATCAAACTGACCGAAACTGGTCTGAACTTCAGCGGGAATCTGCTCATGTCCTGGCGGGTTAGCTCTAGAATCTGTTACTGCAACGCGGTAGCCCTGGCTATGCAAGAAATTGACTGCTGCAACACCTGATATTCCGAGTCCTGCAACGACTTTTAACCCACCACGTTGTATTAACATTTTCGCCCCATATTTTGGTCTATTTTGAAACTGACGAAATGGTAGCACTTTGCTGTTTTGAATGCCTTTTCTGATTGGCCTTTCTGCACATTTTTTTTGTGTCTATGCGTAAAAAAACCGTCATGATCATGACGGTTTTTAAAATTGAGCCAGAACAGGAAATTATTTCCATTTTACCGCTTGTTGAGCCGGCTTTACGTCTGAACCTTTTTCTGAAACCGGACAGGCACAGTTACCACCGCAGCCTGCCGCCACACCCGGTTGCAGCCATTTGGCCAGACGCTGCCAGCCCTTGGCCGCACAGACATCAGACAGCTTCTGGAAGACTGAACTAGAAGTGTTCGGAAACACCTTTTTGAATACTACCAGCATGCTCCAAAGCACCAGTGCTGTCACAATTAGAATTTCAATCATCTCAATCTCCCATACATATACAATGCAGCAAATTCAATTGGCCAAGGCCAAGCTGAGATTTAGCCCAAATAATATGAAGCAATTTGATAAGTCAGGAATGACATGAAATATGCCAGACCAAACAGGTAAACAGTCATGATACTGACAGTTTTCCAGGAACCGGTTTCACGTTTAACTGTTGCCAGAGTCGCCAGACAATGTGGTGCATAAATAAACCACACCAGCAAAGACAAACCTGTCGCAACTGACCAGCCCAGATCACCTCCACCGCTGATCAGCGCAGCCAGACCTTCAGACATCGCATCTTCATCAACTGCCGACATCGCATAGACTGTGCCCAGTGCTGCAACGACCACTTCACGCGCTGCCATCGCCGGAATCAGGGCAATACAGATCTGCCAGTTAAAACCGAGGGGTGCAAAGATCGGTTGCATCAGATGACCGAGCATCCCTGCCAATGAATAATCAATGGCCGGCAGGGTTGCACCTTCTGGTGGCTGCGGGAACGTACACAGGAACCACAGCACAATCGATAAGGCGAAGATGATGCCGCCGACACGTTTCAAGAAGATTTTCCCGCGATCCAATAAGCCGATCCAAACGTTCTTCAAGTCCGGAAAACGGTAGCTTGGCAGTTCCATCAGCAGCATGTGCTGTGATTTATCTTTGTGGAAGAATTTCAACACAAAAGACACCAGCAAGGCACTTACGATACCTGCCATATAAAGACCGAAGAGCACCAGACCTTGCAGATTCAGGAAACCCCAGACAGTTTGTGCGGGTACAAATGCCGCAATTAGCAAGGCATAAACTGGCAAGCGTGCCGAACAGGTCATTAAAGGTGCAACAAAAATCGTGGTTAAACGATCTCGTGGATCACTGATGGTCCGCGATGCCATGATGCCGGGAATGGCACAGGCAAAGCTGGACAATAACGGAATAAAGGCACGTCCTGATAAACCGGCTTTAAACATCAGCTTGTCTAACAGGAAAGCAGCACGCGGTAAATAACCTGATTCTTCCAGTACCAGAATAAAGAAGAACAGAATCAGAATCTGTGGCAGGAATACGACTACTCCGCCTGCACCGGCAATAATCCCATCTACCACCAGACTATTCAGTAATGGGTGCGAAATATATTCGCTGAGGAACTCACCCAGCCAGCCGAAGAAGGTTTCAATCCCATCCATAAACGGCGCAGCCCAGGCAAATACCGCCTGGAAAATCACGAACATCATTACAGCTAGGCTGAGTAAGCCCAATACCGGATGCAGAAAAATCTTGTCAAGAAAATCGGTACGCTTATCTTCCTGATCGACGAAATTGACCACGTCATTCAGAATGTTTTCTACGCGCTGGTGACTATCACCTTTCAAGCCACTGAGCTCAGTCTGTGGTACAGAATACTTGCCTTGATCTAGCGCATTTTTCAGGTTTTCAATCCCTGAATTGCGCACAGCCACCGTTTCTACCACAGGTACGCCCAGTCGCTCAGACAGCTTCTGGGTATTGATCTGCATGCCACGACGGCGTGCTTCATCCATCATGTTCAGCACAACCAGCACCGGACGACCCAGTGCAATCATTTCCAGCACCAGACCCAGATGCAGTTTCAGATTGGTGGCATCTACCACACATAAAAATGCATCCTGCTCCTGCTCTTCCGCAATTTTACCTTGTACGACGTTGCGGGTGATTTCTTCATCCGGACTGGTTGCATCCAGACTATAGGTTCCCGGCAAATCCAGTACCCGTACCGCTTTGCCTGAGGCAAGCTGAAAGGTACCGACTTTACGTTCAACCGTCACACCCGCATAGTTACCGACTTTTTGGCGCGTTCCGGTTAAATGGTTGAATAATGAAGTTTTACCGCAGTTAGGGTTACCGACAAGGGCAATACGTAATGTATCACTCATGCCGACACCGCCTGTTCGATTTCAATTTTGGCTGCTTCTGATTTACGCAAAGCAAAACGTGTGAATCCAACTTGAATCAAAATGGGATCTCCACCAAAAATACCTTTAGTAATGACCTGTACCTTTGTACCTGGTACAAAGCCTAAAGTTTCCAAACGACTCGCGACGACATCGTGTAGAGCACTTTCACCATCAGTTGTTCGACTCACTTTTCGAATGATGGCAATTTGTTTTGCTTTTAAATCAGACAAACGCACCGTGAAATTCCTAAACTATTTTGTACAGTATACAAACAAATGAGAATAATTAACAAATAAGATTAATTACATTTCGATTTAGCCTTATACCACATCGACACCGTCATAAAATTAAACTACAGTGGAGAATACCAATCCCGATTATCGCTTTTTCAGATCAGATCCTTTCACCTTATGCTGAATAAAAAACCCCGTATTCCTGCCCCTGTCCAGATTCCTGATGCGTTCAGTTATTTACAGGGTTTTCGTGATTATCTGATTGCACAAACGGTCAGCCCGCATACCCGCAATGCCTATTTGTCCGACCTGGTGCAATGTGCAGAATGCCTGAGCAAGCCTCTGCCGGAATGGAATCATGATGATATTTCCGATGTACTGATTGCGCTGACCAAACAGCAAAAAAGTCCACGTTCGATTGCCCGCTGCCTGTCTGCCTTGCGTTCATTTTATAAATTTCTGCGCGAGCAAAAACTGCGTAGTGACAATCCGGTGGCTGCACATAAAACCCCAAAACTGGGCCGGGCCTTACCTAAAGATTTATCCGAAGCGGATGTCGAGGCTTTGATTCATGCCCCCGATATCAACACGGCATTAGGGCTGCGCGATCGCGCCATGTTTGAAGTATTGTATGCCTGCGGACTCCGGGTGACCGAACTGATTAACTTGCGTCTGGAACTGATCAATTTAAAACAGGGTTATTTACGTATCGTCGGTAAGGGTAATAAAGAACGCCTGGTTCCGATGGGACAAATGGCCTGTGAATGGGTGGAAAAATATCTGAACGAAGCCCGTCCGCAACTGTACAAGACTTCGACCGATTATCTGTTCCTGACCCAGCATGGCGGCATCATGAGCCGGCAGAATTTCTGGTATGCCATTAAGCGTTATGCCTTGCAGGCCGGAATTCAGTCCGAACTGTCACCGCATACCTTGCGCCATGCCTTTGCGACGCATTTACTCAATCATGGCGCAGACTTACGTGTGGTGCAGATGCTGCTCGGCCATAGTGATCTATCTACCACCCAGATTTATACCCATGTGGCACAGGTACGAATGCAGCAGCTACACGCGACCCATCATCCACGGGCTTGAATCAGATCCGGACGGAATAAACTGAGAAGTTTGACGTGTGGGTATTTTTTTTTGTTATGCTAATGCTCTGTTTTTAATCCAAGAAGAAAAGGGTTTTTTATGACATTTGCCCGCTCAAAAATTTTTATGGCTTGCATACTTGCTGCTGGTTTGGGTCTGACTGCGTGTTCCAATTCCACTAACAACGATAAAAAGCAAGAGTTGACTGCGAGCGCACCGGCGACGGGCGAAGCCTCTACCCTGACCGAACGCAATGCAGAACAGCGTCTGGCGTCTACGTTGGAAAAGCATTTCAAAACCGCTGGCATTAGTGCCAAAATTACCGATATTAAAGCCACTGAAGTGCCAAACCTGTACTGGGTGAGTCTGGAAGGCATGTCTGCGGTGTATGTCACCAGCGATGGTAAATACCTGATTCAGGGCGATGTGATCCGTCTCGGCGACAAACAGCTGCACAATGTCAGCGAGAACCTGCAGGCAGGCATCAACAATAAACTCTTTGCTGAACTCAAGCCAGCAGACTTGCTGGTCTATCCAGCCAAGGGCAAAGCCAAGCATGTGGTCTATGTATTTACCGATGTCAGCTGTCCATATTGCCATAAATTCCATGAACAAATGGATGACATGAATGCCAAAGGCATTGAAGTCCGTTATATCGCCTGGCCGCGTGGTGAACAGCATATGCCAGCCATGGAAGCGATCTGGTGCAGTGCCGACCGCCGTAGTGCCTTTGACCAGGCGATTGCGGGTGCACAGATTAGCGCAGAAAAATGTGAAAATCCTGTTCAAGATCAATATCAAATGGGTCTGAATATGGGCGTGAATGGCACCCCTGCCATTTATAATTCAGCAGGGGCTTATCTGGGCGGTTACCTGTCTACCTCGGAATTATTGAACCGGCTTAAATAACTCATTTTAATACGTTATTTAACTTTAATTTATAGATAAAGATATTCTGAAATGACCCTAGAGTCAGGCGGGTTTTTTAGCTATGATCTAGGCTCTTGTAAAAAACTGTTTAATTTGGAGTGTGACGTGAAACCAGTTCGTCTGGCAATCCTCGGTCTTGGTACTGTAGGTGGTGGTGCCTTGAAACTATTAAAAGAAAATGCTGCTGAGATCAAACGTCGCACCGGTCGTGAAATTGAAATTACCCATGTAGGCACCCGTCGTCCACGTCCTGATCTGGATCTGCCAGAATCGGTCAAACAAAGTGCTGATTTGATGGACATCGTGCGTCAACCTGATGTAGACGTGGTGGTTGAAGTCATGGGCGGAATTCATCCTGCCTATGAAGTCATCATGGAAGCCATGAAACATGGCAAACATATTGTAACCGCCAACAAAGCACTCTTGGCTGAACACGGTAATGAACTGTTTAAAGCGGCTGAAGACAATGCCGTGCAAATTGCCTATGAAGCCGCAGTGGCTGGTGGCATTCCAATTATTAAAGTGATCCGTGAAGGTTTGGCAGCCAACAAGATTGAATGGCTGGCCGGTATTATTAACGGCACAGGTAACTTCATTCTTAGTGAAATGCGTGAAAAAGGCCGCGCTTTTGAAGATGTGCTGAAAGAAGCGCAAGAACTGGGTTATGCCGAAGCCGATCCGACCTTTGACGTGGAAGGCATTGACGCAGCACACAAGCTGACGATTCTGGCCTCATGTGCCTTTGGTATTCCACTTCAGTTTGACAAAGTCTTTACTGAAGGCATTGGCAAAGTCACGGCACAAGATGTGAAATATGCCGAAGACCTCGGTTTCCGGATTAAACATCTGGGCATTGCACGCCGTACTGATGCCGGGATTGAACTCCGTGTACACCCGACCCTGATTCCAGATGACCAGCTAATTGCCAATGTCAATGGTGTGAAAAATGCGGTTCTGGTACAAGCCAATGCGGTTGGCCCAACACTGTACTATGGTGCTGGCGCGGGTGCTGGACCAACAGCTTCTGCGGTGGTTGCCGATGTCGTCGATATTGTCCGCGACATCATTTACACAGAAGACGGTGCAGGCACCATTCCACAACTGGCTTTCGAAGCGCTCAGTGATTTACCGATCTTGAGTCGCGAACAAATGACCACCGGCTATTACATCCGTATTAATGCCGAAGATCAGATGGGCGTGCTTGCCGATGTGACCACGATTCTCAGTCGTGCCGGCATCAGTATTGATGCGATCATGCAGCAACCGCGTTTAACCAAAGACCTTATTCCTATCGTGATTCTGACTGATCCAGTCAAGGAATCAAAAATGGATGCAGCGCTTTCACAAATTCAAGCATTACCCGTCATTCATGGCGAAATTGTACGAATTCGTTTAGAATCGCTTGATAATTAATCGGGTTGAGGGGAGGATTCCCCTTGCCAAGCTCTACACACAATTGGAACATCATCATGTCGAATGCCAATCGTTATACTGGTTTAGTTGACCGCTATCGCGACCGTTTACCAGTGTCTGCAACTACTCGTGCGATCTCTTTGGGTGAAGGTAATACTCCACTGATCAAGCTTGAGAATATTCCACGCATTATTGGTAAAGATGTTGAAATTTATGTGAAGTACGAGGGCTTAAACCCGACTGGTTCATTTAAAGACCGCGGTATGACTATGGCGGTGACCAAAGCCGTTGAAGAAGGCTCTAAAGCCATCATCTGTGCATCTACTGGTAACACCTCTGCGGCTGCGGCTGCTTATGCGGCTCGTGCCGGCATCAAAGCATTCGTGCTTATCCCTGAAGGCAAAATTGCCATGGGTAAAATGGCTCAAGCGATGATGTATGGTGCGATCACCATGCAAATTCGCGGTAACTTCGATGACGGTATGCGTCTAGTTAAGGAAGTTGCCGATCAGGCTCCGGTGACGATTGTAAATTCAATCAACCCGTACCGCCTGCAAGGTCAAAAAACCATTGCTTATGAAATTGTTGAAGCTTTAGGTCGTGCACCGGATTATCACTGCCTGCCTGTAGGTAACGCGGGTAACATCACTGCACACTGGATGGGTTATACCGAAGCGGTGGCTAACCAGTCGAAAGAAGAATTTGAGCAAGTCGTTTACGATGCTGAAACTGATGCTTTCACTGGTCCTAAACCGGCTGGCTTGCCAATCATGGCAGGTTACCAAGCCTCTGGTGCTGCACCGTTCCTTCGTGGCGGTCCAGTAGAAAACCCGGAAACTGTTGCAACTGCGATTCGTATCGGCAATCCGCAAAGCTTCAATCATGCTAAAGCGGTTGTTCGTGATTCAAACGGCTGGTTTGATGAACTGACTGATGCGGAAATTCTTGAAGCTCAACGTCTGCTTTCTATGTATGAAGGTGTATTCGTAGAGCCTGCGTCTGCTGCGTCTGTCGGCGGTGCGATCCGTGACATTAAAGCGGGTAAAATTGCTGAAGGTTCAGTGATCGTATGTACCGTAACGGGTAACGGTCTGAAAGATCCAGACACTGCCATCAAGCAATGTGCTGATGCTGTGATGCTGTCGATTGATGCGACCATGACTCAAGTTAAAGACTCTATTCTGTCGAATATGTAATTTCGGCCAGAATTAAAAAAACCCTGCAAGTGCAGGGTTTTTTTTTATGAACCAATCAATTAGATTCGTTTAGGTTGCTGGCTAACCCAACTCATTAAACGGGTCGCATCATTGGTACGCGCCTGTGAGCTGTTTGCACCTAAAAGTACCACTGCCACAGGACGGTTATTCAGAGTGGTGTGCATCACCACACAGCGCCCTGCTTCATTAATAAAACCGGTTTTAGAAATATTGATATTCCATCCGCCATTACGTACCAAGGCATTGGTATTATTCGATTTCAATACACGATAACCCAAGTTAAAGTCATAGCTTGGCGTGGTCGAGAACTGACGAATCAGGCCGTATTGAGAGGCCGTATTTACCAAGATTCCCAAGTCACGAGCTGATGCCACGTTACCCGGATGCAAACCTGTTGATTCCATAAAGCGAGTAGAGTTCATTCCCAGCTCTTTGGCTTTGGCATTCATTTTGGCAATAAACGCTGATCGACCACCCGGATAAGTGCGTGCCAAAGCAGCAGCAGCCGGGTTCTCGGACTTCATCAGAGCAAATAATAAAGCTTCAGCACGGTTCATGCTATCCCCTGCTCTTAAAGTCGAGCTTGAGCTTTTACAGCCTGAACAGGAAAAATCAGCCTGTTGTAGGGTAATTTTTTCCGACATGTTTAGACGTGCATCAGAAATCACCACCGCTGTCATCAGCTTGGTAATCGATGCAATCGGATAGGCAGTATTGGTATTTTTGCTAAACAGCACTTCACCGGTTTGCGCATCCATGACCAGTGCAGCCCGTGCATTGACAGAAGGTTGATTACTAAAATGATTGGTATCAATAATCTGCGGCGCAGTATAAGCAGGTTTGATTACTGCTGGCGCTGCTGTGCCGGCCTGACGCAAAGTGGTAGTCACTGTGGCTGAACCGGGTGGCGACGGCTCATTGGCAGAGGCATTAAAATCATCGCTCATTAACTGGTTAACTTCTTCAGAAGACCAACTAATGCTGGAACCGCCCTCTGCCGTGCCAGAATTCATAATGATTTCAGCAAAACTTGTCGTGCTCATGCTGATTAACACGGACAGGCCGAGTAGATGCTTTAAAGACTTGTTTATTTTCTTCACTATTCCTTCACTCAACTAACAGAGGTAAGATTGATTTGCGTATTACCTCTAATATGCCTTACATTTAAACACAATGCCGAACATTTTTTGTTCTTGACACTGTGTGATAAGTTTCAGATTTAATCTTGCGAATAGGATTGCTAATTTTGTACTTTCGTTGCAAGCTTATTTTGCTTTATGTAACAAAAAAATGATTTTTTTAACAGAGGGAGAGCGTAGGTGATCACAGTTTTAGTTGTGGACGACCATGAATTAGTTCGTACTGGAATTTGCAGAATGCTAGAAGACCATGCGGAGGTTCAGGTAATTGGACAAGCTGAATCTGGTGAAGAAGCGATCTCTCTAGTTCGTCAACATCATCCTGATGTAGTTTTGTTAGATGTGAATATGCCGGGCATTGGTGGCGTAGAAACCACGCGCCGTCTACTTCAGAGTGCGCCGGAAACCAAAGTTTTGGCGGTTAGCGGTTTAGCAGAAGAGCCTTATCCGTCCCTGTTATTGAAAGCCGGTGCCAAAGGTTATATCACCAAAGGGGCCCCGATTTCGGAAATGGTCCGTGCGATTAACAAAGTCATGCAAGGCGGCAAATATTTCAGTGCAGATATTGCGGAACAGTTAGCAAGCTCTTACCTTTCTGATACACAACAATCGCCTTTTGATGCATTGTCAGAACGTGAAATGCAAGTCGCGATGATGGTCGTGAATTGTATCAGCGCCCAGGAAATTGCCGACAAGCTCTTTGTGAGTGTTAAAACCGTGAATACTTATCGTTACCGTATTTTTGAAAAACTGAATATCGATAGCGATGTTAAACTGACTCATCTGGCCATGCGCTATGGACTCATTAAACCTTAGCTTTTAACGATTTCCGGTGCATATGGCACAACAAAAAAACTATGCTGAACTGAATCAATACCATCTCGGTATCTGGTACAGCGCTTATCGTCTGCTGATCAGCACCGGTTTGTTGCTGATTTTTATGCTGACCTACCCCGAACTCACCACCGATTATCAATACCCGCAGCTGTATTATTATGCACTGGGAATCGGGGTTGCGATCAATACCGTACAGCTGTTTGTGCTGAAATGGATCAGACGCCTGATCCAGCCGCAGCTGATTATGATTTTCTTTAGCGATGTCTGCGTTTTAAGTTTGCTGACTTTGGCGAGCGACGGTCCTAATCTGCAAATTGGGCTGTTGTTTGTGATTACTATCTTTTCTGCATCTTTATTATTAGATGCAAAAAAGGCCTTGGTCGTCACCCTCATTGCAGTCATTAGTGTTATTTATCAGCATTTTATCGGCAGTATTTTTGCGTTTTCTTCACTCAGCAATATCAGTAATAGCGCCCTGCTGGCCTTTTTGTTTTTTGTGGTTTATGGCACTGGACAAATTGCCGTGCGCCGTTTTCAGATTCTGGAAAATTTGAATTTTTCTCAATCGCTGGAACTGCATCGCTTACAGAATATTAACCGCTATATTCTGGAACAGATTGAAACCGGTTATCTGGTTCTGGATGAAAACTATCATGTGGTACTCAGTAATCCTGCCGCCTGTAATCTTCTTGGAATTGAGTCCAAATACGGCCATGAGAAATTTACTTTATCTCAATCACAGCCAGATTTATTTGAACTGATCCATTTTGAAACGCTAGAAAATGGTGAGCGCTTTCAGTTTGAATCCCAGCAAAGTCGCTATAATATTCATGTGCAGGTGCAAAAACTGATTGTGCCGCATCAGACTCTAATGCTACTGGTGTTACAGGATGCCAAAAAACTGAATCAGCAGGTGCAGCAACTTAAACTTGCTGCACTGGGTCAACTCTCAGCCAGTATTGCCCATGAAATTCGTAACCCCTTGGCGGCCATTGTGCAGGCCAATGATTTGTATCTGGACTCAGAAACTGAACAGCAACAGCTACTCCAGCAGATGATTGGCCGACAGGCGACCCGGATTGACCGGATTATTCAGGACACGCTGAATATGGTCAAAAATAAAGAAACCCACCCGATACCGATTCATCTCAATGAATTTATCCCGTTATTTATCCAGGAAGATCTGGCCGATATTCGCGATCAGATTCAATTTAATATTGATATCCCGCTAGTGATTCAGTTTGATGAAGCACAATTCCGGCAAATCCTGATTAATCTGATTCGTAATGCCATTCGTCACAATTCAGCAGATGCAGCCTATATTCAGCTGAATGTGCATCCTTATGAACATCGGGTCTGGATTGATGTACGGGATTTTGGCTCGGGCGTAGCCGTACATGACCAGGCCTTACTGTTTAAACCCTTTTTCAGCACATCGATTAGTGGTACCGGATTAGGATTGTATTTATCACATAGTTTTTGCGAAGCAAATCAGGCACAATTAAACTATATACAACAAGAACAGGGCGCATGCTTTCGCATCAGCTGTCAACGTATTACGCTTTAAAGGGGTCAAGGAAGATGAATGGGGAACAACAACCACTGGTGCTTTTGGTGGATGATGAGGAAGATTTGTGTACCCTCATGCAAATGTCATTGCTGCGCATGGGAATTCGTACGCACATTGCCCACCGTTTGGAAGATGCTAAAAAATGCCTTGCCAATCATCAATATGATGCCTGTCTGGCTGACCTAAATCTGCCCGATGGCAATGGTTTGGAGTTACTGGACTGGATTGGCAGCCTCTATCCGGCACTTCCGGTCGCAGTTCTGACCGCCTATGGCAACATGGAAATCGCCATTGCTGCGCTCAAAGCCGGGGCCTTTGATTTTGTCAGCAAACCGATCAATCAGAAACATCTGGAACAACTCTTACAAAAAGCCCTGAATAAACCGGTGGATTATTCGCATAATAATCCAAATGAAGCGCTTGAACATAAAATGCTGATTGGACAATCCCTGCCGATCCAGCAATTACGTATTACCTTACAAAAAATTGCCCGATCCCAAGCACCGGTTTTTATCACTGGTGAATCGGGAACAGGTAAAGAAGTCGTGGCCAATCTGGTCCATCGCCTGAGTAACCGCAATGAAGGTCCTTTTATTGCGATTAACTGTGGCGCCATTCCGACTGAGTTGATGGAAAGCGAACTGTTTGGGCATAAGAAAGGCAGCTTTACCGGCGCTGCTCAGGACAAACAGGGACTGATTCAATCTGCCCATGGTGGCAGTCTGTTTCTGGATGAAATTGCAGAATTACCGCTTTCTATGCAGGTCAAATTGTTACGTGCCGTACAGGAAAAACGTATTCGTCCACTCGGTTCGGATACCGAAATTGATGTGGATTTCCGTGTGATCAGTGCCACGCATCAGGATCTGGAAGCCTTGGTGCAACAAGGCAAATTCCGTCAGGATTTATATTTCCGTATTCATGTAATGGATCTGACTTTACCGCCATTACGTGAACGAGGCCAGGATATTCTGTTATTGGCCGAACACTTTATTCAGAAGATTTGCCAGGAATGGGACATTCCCAATAAAAAACTGACCGAACGTAGCAAAGAGTTCTTATTGGGACAATATTATCCAGGTAATGTACGTGAATTGCGTAATATTATGGAACGCGCAATTACTTTAAGTGATGAAGAGCGGATTGATCTTCAGCATTTGCAGAGTGCACCGCTACGTCATGCGCTTAACAGCCCTCAGGAGATAAATACGCTCACGAGCGAGATCATTGCGACCGAAACCCTGATTGCACCTAAAAAGCTGCCTGAAGAGGGTCTAGAACTATATTTGGAAAAGGTCGAGAAAGAAATTTTACTGAATGCGCTGAATCTGACCCATTGGAACCGGACACTGGCCGCCAAAAAACTCGGCATGTCATTCCGTTCCCTGCGCTATCGTTTGAAAAAGTTCGGACTGGATACCGAAGGAGACGAATAATTATTTTTGCAGGAGCAGCAAGTCTGTGACATGTTCCAGATAACTCTCCTCACGCATTTCCTGCTTAAACGGATAGTTGAAATGCGGCTGTACGCCCCGCCCTTCAATCATCTGGCCACTCGGGCTAAAGTATTGCGATACTGTCATCTGTAGAGCCGAACCGTTGCTTAAAGGAAAGAGTTTCTGTACTACGCCTTTGCCATAGCTTTTTTCGCCTACGACCCAGGCACGGTTATGTTCTTTCAGGGCTGCTGTAAACACTTCTGCTGCAGAAGCCGAGCGGTTATTAATCAATACCCCAACTTTCAGATTCTGAAACTCAAAACTCGGCAAGGCCTGAAATTGCTGGTTGCCTTCAGCACGGCTTTTGGTCGATACAATCACGCCCTGATTCAAAAATAAATCGGCAGATTCAACTGCGGCCGAGAGTAAGCCACCGGGATTATTGCGTAAATCAAATAGCACGGCTTTTAGGCGCTTGTCGGCATAACTTTCAATCAGGCGCTTGATTTCATTGGCAGTATCTTGCTGAAAAACCTTGACCTGCAATACCAGTACCTGATTATTGTGCAAGCTCGATTTAATTTCAGTATCTAGTTTGGTATTGCGGACCAGACGAACGGCCGGACTTTGCGGGGAAAGCTGGATCGTGAGCGTAGAGCCAACTGCTCCGCTCAATAACTGCCGGACTTGTTCCTGATTCAGGCTACTTAATACCTGATCGTCAATTTTATAAACAGTGACGCCATTACGCAGTCCCTGCTTGGCTGAATCTGCATCGGCATTCAAGCCCTGAACCACCCATTGCTTCATCCGCGGGTCAAATTGCAGATCAAAATCAATGCTGGCCAGATCACCTTCGGTATATTCACGCAGCTGCTTATAATCTTCAGGCGACAAATAGCGGGAATAGCGGTCTAAGCCACTGACCAGACCCTGAATGGCCTGTTGGAATAAGGCATCGTCATTTTTATCTTGAATATAATTGTCTTTTACAATGCCATAAATTTGCACAAATTCCTGAATGGATGCTACGGGAATTTCAGAATAGACCTGCCCATCCATTTCCATATCATCGAATGCCGGCTCATTTGAACCCGCCCCCCAGGCTGAATGACTCAAACACATCAGTAAGCATGGTATTACAACAGACTTCCAGCGTGTTCTTACCATTCTTTGACCTTTTTTAGAATTTTATCGAAAATTATGCATCAAGCTGAATCAGGTTACGACCTTGCATTTCAGCAGGTACCGGAACTTGCATCAGGCTTAATAAAGTCGGTGCGACATCTGCCAGTACACCGCCTTCTGCGATCGCGGCCTGAGTTGGGCCGACATAAATAAACGGAACCAATTCAGTCGTATGCTGAGTATGTACCTGACCACTGTGATAGTCCTGCATCTGCTCTACGTTACCATGATCGGCAGTCACAATCATATGACCTTTTTGCGCCATTACCGCTTCATAAACCCGGCCCAAACAGATATCAACCGCTTCAACCGCTTTCACCGCAGCATCGAATACACCCGTATGACCGACCATATCACCATTGGCAAAGTTCACGACCAGTAGATCAAATTCACCTGAATTGATCGCAGCCACCAGCTCATCAGTCACTTCATAGGCACTCATTTCCGGTTTAAGGTCATAAGTGGCCACGTTTGGCGATGGAATCAGGATACGTTTTTCACCCGGATATTCATCTTCACGACCGCCACTGAAGAAGAAAGTCACATGTGCATATTTTTCTGTTTCCGCGATACGCAGCTGAGTTTTACCCAAGTTTGACAGGTATTCGCCAATCGAGTTGACCAATGCTTCAGGCATATACGCTACAGGTGCATCAATAGTCGCCTGATAGCGGGTCAACATGACAAACTTCGCCAGATTTGGCACCACTTTACGTTCAAAACCGGCAAAGTCTTTTTCCACAAATGCGCGGGTCAATTCACGGGCACGATCGGCACGGAAGTTCATGAATACGACACTATCGCCATCCTGAATTTTTGCCAGCTCGCCAATACGGGTCGCTTTGACAAACTCATCTGACTCATCGGCTGCGTAAGCCTGTTCCAGACCTTCAACTGCGCTGACAGCTGTACGAACCGCTTCACCTTCAGTCAGCAGACGATAAGCCTGTTCAACACGATCCCAACGGTTATCACGGTCCATGGCAAAATAACGGCCAATCACAGTCGCAATACGACCTTGACCTGGATATTGTGCGAATAAGGCATCGAGTTTTTCTAAAGAAGGTTGTGCGCTTTTAGGCGGCGTATCACGACCATCTAAGAATGCATGTAAATAGACTTGCGCACCGCGTTTCAGCGCTAGCTCTGCCATCGCCACGATATGATCTTCATGTGAGTGCACACCGCCTTCAGACAAAAGGCCAAGCAAATGTACTGCCCCACCTGCAGCTTTGGCTTTCTCCACCGCATCGACCAACACTTCATGTTCAAAGAAGTCGCCCGTACGAATGTCTTTGGTAATCCGGGTAAAGTCCTGATACAGCACACGACCTGCGCCGAGGTTCATATGTCCGACTTCAGAGTTACCCATCTGGCCATCTGGCAGGCCAACATCTTCACCTGAACCCGAGATCAAACCATGCGGATGCTTGTCCTGTATCGCAGTTAAATTTGGTCGTTTAGCTGCTAAAAACGCATTGTCTTCGACCGCTTCGCGATGACCCACACCATCCATAATCACCAAAACGTGAGGGATTTTGCCAGCAGTTGCATCCGTCATAATGAAATACTCTGTTCGTCTACGAATTAATCGCTCTATTTTAGCGAAGTTTATAAAAAGAGGCCATGACCCGTATATGGTTTAAGCCTCTCATGATGATTGATTTGTTCTATTTTCCTATGGTTTAGCGTGCCCGATGCAGCAAGTATACGCCGATACCGAACATGATCAGAATCGGAATAAACACGAACCAGGCCGGAGATGGTGCGTAAATCAAGCTGGCATAGCCGAGGAAGTCCTGCAGATAGAAAAAACCTAGGCCGGCAAATAAGGCAATCACCAGACGGAACCCCATGGATTGCTGACGTAATGGCCCGAAGATAAATGAACAGGCAATCACCACCAGTGCGATCAGGGCAAAAGGCGAACCGAGTTTTTGCCAGAAGGCCAGCTGATAGGTTTTAGGCACCTGGCTGTATTCATGCATATAGCTCATGAAACTGACCAGTTGACTCGGCGATAAATCTTCAGGATCAATCGTCACCATATGCACATATTTAGGCTGTAATGCTAGCGCTAAAGGTTGCTGTTGCTGCTTAACCAGTGTGGCATTACCATTTTGGAGAATATCGAACTGCTCTGTGTTGTCCAGCGTCCAGGAACCATCTTTAACAAATTGGCCCTGATCTGCCTGCAAGGTACCGCGCAAACGATAGTTCTGGTCAAAGTCCAGCATCTGCACATTTTTCAACTGACCTTGCGAGTTAGCATAATCGATATAAATAAAGCGCTGCCCTTCCCGAGTCCAGTAACCACGAACTTCACCGAGCTGAGCGGCTTTACTGGCACTTTTTACGCTTTTGGCCTGTTCATTGGTATAAGGAATGACCCACTCGCTCAGGGCAAATGACAACACCACCAACAACAGTGCTGAACGGATCACCCACCCGACAATACGCCATAAGCTCACGCCGACCGAACGCATCACAATCAGCTCACTATTCGAGGCTAATGTACCAAGACCTAAAACTGCACCAATCAGTGCAGAAATCGGCAGGATTTCATATAAATAATTTGGTGCGCCCCAAAGCACATATTTCAAGGCATCCCAGGCACCATAACCATCTTTGAGCGAACCAAGCTCACCCAGATAAGTAAATAATACCTGTAAACCCGCCAATACCGCGGTTGCACCCAGCATCGCCAGCGCAGTGGTTTGGGTCACATGTTTTGCAACTATACGACGTGCCAACATTGTTAAGACCTCACTCGCTGAATCTGTTTCTTGATTTTCGGGCCTAATTTCTGTTTACGCGAGAACAAGGCACCCGCAATTGCATAGGCAATCAGAATCAATGGATAGGCCCAAATGCCCATTTCTTCTTTACTGATCCGCGTCTTCACTGCCATCAGGGCCACAATCAGACTGGCAAAAATCATGAGGGCAGGAAATAACTTGAGATATCGACCCTGTCGTGGACTCACTTCAGACAAGGCCACAGCCAGAATCAGGGCAATTAGAATCGCAAAAGGAACAAACACCCGCCAGCCCAACTCACTGGCTACGACAGGATCCTGACGGTTCTGCCACAATTGCGAGGTCGGTAAGGCTTCAACTTCTGTACTGGCAAATTGTGCTTCTTCATCGCTTTCTAAGCGCAGACGATAGCTTTCAAATTCAGCTTGGGTATATTGCGGTGTACCCGGATAGATCTCATAACGGCGACCTTGGACCAGATCCACCACATTGGCAGCATCATTCGGTACCTCAATTCGGGTGGCTTCCTGCGCCAGAATCATCACATCCGGTTTGCCTTCTTTTTCCGCACGCTGATAAAAGAAAATATCTTTTAAATTTTTACGGTCTTCTGACAGGTCACCGGCATAAATGGTATAGGGCCCAGAGGAGATAAATTCTTTCGGTCGCACCAGGTCAAAGCCGGTACGTACCGCCTGACTGGTGGTCAGGGCTT
Organism: Acinetobacter lwoffii; assembly: GCF_024129115.1. GTDB lineage: Bacteria > Pseudomonadota > Gammaproteobacteria > Pseudomonadales > Moraxellaceae > Acinetobacter > Acinetobacter lwoffii_T. Next base: position 39,665 of record NZ_JAMXXO010000005.1, on the reverse strand, counting down.
CAAACTGGCGAATGCCCCACGGCGCAGCCCACAGCATCAATCCGGCCTGAGCAATCAAAAACACCAGGGTCATCGGCACCAGTAGACGCGCCAATTGATGCCGACTGACGCCACTGCCATTCATCACGGCCATTTCATGGTCGACATATAAACGGCCAAACACCAGCATCAGTCCAATAAAGAAACCGAGCGGAAGAATCAGGGTCAAGAATTCAGGCAAACGGTAGCCAATAATGCTAAATAAAATGCCTGCATCCAGACGGCCTTGCGCCGCGACACCAAAATACTTGATCAGTCGACCGCCCATCATGATCAAGGTCAATAAGGCAATCACCACCAAGGATGTCGAGACAACTTGCTTGACCAGATAACGCCGAATAATCAAATTAATTCTTCCAAAATAAGGTCCATAAAACGAGTGCTAGTTTACCCGAATAGCAAAAATATAAAACCTAGGCCGCCCTGCCCATTGAAAATCTATTCGGATAAATGTTTCAATGACTGAATGATTTACCCATCTAGACAGGCGTGAAAACAGAATATGAAACTTACAATTAATACGTCATTCCCAGAGAATGGATCAAGTCAATCTTTGTTGATTTTAGTTGACTCAGAACAACTTCAGAATACAACCGCAACCTATCAAATCAATAATTTAGACACATTAATTGAAGCCTCTCAATTCAAGGCAGCGTTGGCGGAAAGCCTGAGCCTGATTGGTCAGGTGAGCCAGTCCAGCCATGCAGCACTAATTGGTTTAGGCAAGGTCGCTGAACTGCAACCGGCAAAACTTGCAAAGATCGCGCAAACTATTATTCAAGTCACTCAAAAAAAATTCAAACAGATTTCTGTAGATCTGACACAACTTCCACAAGAACTCCACTATCTGTTTGTACTCTTCCTGACTCAGGCCAGCTATGGTTATGATGAGTACAAATCCAAGAAAAATGAATTTGTACTTGAACAGATCGACCTGATTGCGACCCATAGCGTCTTAACTACCGAACAGTTGCAACTGGTACAAGCGGTGCAAAGCGGACAAAACCTGGCACGTGATCTGGGCAACCGTCCGGGCAATATCTGTTTCCCTGAATATCTTGCAGAACAGGCGTTAGCTCTGGCGGCTGAATATCCGGAGCTGCTTAAAGTCACTCTGCTGGATGAACAGCAGATGGCAGATTTAGGCATGGGTGCCTTCCTTGCGGTAAGTAAAGGTTCAGACCGTCCGGGCCGTATTATCAGCATGGAATATCAGTCAGAACGTAGCGAAGCACCGGTAGTCTTGGTCGGCAAAGGTATTACTTTTGATACTGGCGGTATTTCACTTAAACCGGGCGCAGGCATGGACGAGATGAAATACGACATGTGCGGTGCAGCCTCTGTACTCGGTACGATGCGTGCACTGTGTGAGTCCCGCTTACCTCTACATGTGGTGGGAACCATTGCTGCAGCAGAAAACATGCCTTCAGGCAAAGCCACCCGTCCTGGCGATATCGTAACCACCATGAGTGGTCAGACGGTTGAAATCCTGAATACCGATGCCGAAGGTCGTCTGGTGCTGTGTGACACCTTGACTTATGTAAAACGTTTTAACCCTGCTTTGGTGATTGATATCGCAACCTTAACTGGTGCCTGTGTGGTCGCTTTAGGTTCAGTGCTGACGGGTCTGTTCACGCCAGATGATAAACTGGCAGCAGAACTGGAAGCTGCCGGCCAGCACTCCTTTGACCGGGTATGGCGTATGCCGGTACTGGATGACTATCAGGAACAGCTGGATTCACCATTTGCCGACATTGGCAATATCGGTGGGCCAAAAGCCGGTTCTGTGACCGCTGCCTGCTTCTTACAACGTTTTACCCGTGAATATCGCTGGGCACATCTCGATGTTGCAGGTACGGCGTGGAATTCAGGCACAAATAAAGGGGCGACCGGCCGTCCAGTCCCATTATTGATGCAGTTCCTGGCGAATCGCGTTCAAAGCAATGGCTAAAGTCAGCTTTTATTTATTTGAAAAAAGCCCTGAACGACAAGTGGACAGCACTTGTCGTTTATGTCGTAAGATTCTGCGTCAGCCGGCGCGGATCTGGTTACTGTGTGCCGATGCCGAATTGCAACAACAGCTGGATGAATGTCTGTGGAGTTTTGACCCAGCGAGTTTTATTCCACATGGTATTGATCAGCCTCAGGCGACGGTCTGTATTTCGGCAACACTACCGCAACAGTCCGACTGGATTATTTTCAATTTTAATCCGGAAGCACTTGAACCTTACGCAAAATTTAGTCACATTATTGAGATCATTGAAAATCATGAAACAGCGAAACAGCTGGGACGTGAAAAATTTAAGCAATATCGTCGATTAGGTATTGAACCGGACACCCATAAGCTTTAACCGATATCATCCATAAGGAGAGGCACGTGGCATTAAATGTAGGTCCCGATTTTAAACAGCGCTGGTTAAATGTGCCTGAAGCTGTACGTCAGACCTTTATCGATGACCTCTCTCGGATCTGCGATATTTTAAAGCCAGAAACGTCTTTGCAAGAATGGCAGAGTCGCGACCAGCGCTTGCAGCAGGAATCTGAACGCAAGATCGAAGCTGCCTATGCGCAGCGCAAAGCCGAATTGATTGAAGAAGCCCGCATTCGCAAACAGCTTGCGCTTGAAAAAGCCTTGGCCGAGAAACGTGCCGAAGAACAGGCCTATCAAGAACAGCTACATCTTGAAGAACAGCGCAAATTTAGCGAACAAAGTCAGGCGCTTGCTGAAATAAATACGCATCTAGAGACTGAAGTTCAGCAATATGTCGCACGTTATGCAAAAAATCCTGAGACGACTTTTGATTTTGCCAGAGGTCGCATCCAGATTGAGGACCAGAGCATTTTATCCGAATTAGAAAGTGTGCGTTTACGTCTGGAACTTGAGGCAGAAACCGTGATTGAACAGACCGTCAATGCACTGCGTGAAAAAATGCGTGCGGCGGCCAAGGAAGAAATTGAGTATATGCTGAAAAATTCGGAATTTTCTGACCAGCCACGCAATATTTAAATGATCCTTCCACATTAAAAAAGCCCGAAAATTCGGGCTTTTTTGTCTTCTATGTTGCGTCTTAGAAAAAATCTGCCAGCATAAAGGCAGCATTTCCAAGCAGATAGCCAATGCTTAATAAAGTGCCAATCCAGAGGATGCCACCCGCAATATTATAAAAGCTGAATGTGGCAAAGCTCATATGCGCTGAACCGGCAGCAAAAGGGCCAAATGAGCGGACAAAGGGAATAAAACGTGCGATTAAAATAGTTTTACCGCCATGTTTCATAAAATAGTGGTTGGTTTTCACCATATATTCCGGCTTGAAATAACGTGAATGTTGGTTGAAATATTTTAAGCCGAGAACTTTTCCGGTGTAATAATTCACGCTATAGCCCAGCACCGAGGCAGTGAATAACAACAGCCCCATCGAATGCAAGGTCACCAGGTCGCTGCTGGCGCACAAAGCTCCCACAGCCAGCAATAGACTGTCACCCGGCAGGAAAAAGAAAAATACAGAACCGGTTTCTGCAAAAATCACCAGAAACAGGATTGCATAAATCCATACCCCATATTGATCGAGCAATAGCGGCAATGACTGTTCCAAGTTCAGTAAAAAATCGAGCATTCGACCCGTCCACCCAGGCAATATTTGCAAGTTGAACTGCTGATTATCCCGAAAAATAAAAAAACAGTCTAATTTTTCAATCAGACTGTTCAGTAAATCAACATTTCTCTTATTTTAAGAAACCATTTTCAGCCAGGAAATCCATGCTGATTTTTGATTGCTCAGTAGTTTCAGCGGCTTTATCACCGAGCAATAAACGTTCAATATAACGTGCCAATACATCCACTTCCAGATTGACCTTGCTACCGACTTTCCAGGTACCTATATTGGTCCGTTCAGCGGTATGCGGAATCAGGTTCAGACTGATCACACTGCCACGCAAATGATTAATCGTCAGGCTAATACCATCAACTGTAACCGAGCCTTTTTCTGCCAGATATTTGGCAATTTCGGCCGGTGCAGTGACTTCATAATAAATCGAACGTGCATCTTCACGAACCAGCGTGATCTCGCCGACTGCATCGACATGACCTGACACAATATGACCACCAAAACGCGTAGTTGGCAACATGGCTTTTTCAACATTGACAGGTTGACCGGCTTTCCAGGTGCCGAGTGTGGTCCGGTTCAGGCTTTCACGGGAAACATCAGCCGCATACCACTTCTCGCCCCAGTCGATCACGGTCAGGCAGATGCCGTTGGTCGCAATAGAATCACCCAGATGTACATCGGACATGTCCAGATCAGTCTGGATGCGTAAACGTACATCGCCGCCAACGCTTTGCAGACTTTCGACTTTACCGAGGCTTTCGATAATACCTGTAAACATTTTTATTTCCTTTTCAATTCTTTTACCAGAGGGCCAACTGGGTACTAACGCCGGTCGTATCCACACCGCCCAATTCTGCATAATGATGCAGCTGGCTGAGTAATTGACGGATCGGTGGACCTGACTTGGCGTGGGTATCGGTAATCACAATGAATTCCAGCACGCGCGCACGTTCGGACTGGCGCTGTTTGCTAACACGATAACGCGGCACATCCTGGGTCAGCAAAGTCACCCGGCCACGTTTCAGATTGGCCTGTAACAAATCAGTCGCGCTGATATTCCCGTCGGTTGAATAACTGGTCAGGATGAAACGCGCATTGATGGTGGCCAGCAGGCTCTCGTAAGCTTCTTTGGCATATTTAGAGGAATTGTACTGGCTCGGACGCTCTTTGCGCCATGCTCGGTCAATCCCGCTCTTGAAGCCCTTGGTATCCGGAGTCGGTAAATCGGCCTGATCCCATAAAGTGAGCGCATTCAGTACATGATAATTACTGCTATAGGCATGCTGATTATACGGTGGATCCAGATAAGCTACGTCTACTTCAAAACCGTTCATCTGGTTGGCCAGATGCTGGGCATCGACACACCACATTTCTGCGGCCATCCCCTTTTTCTGATCCGACTCGCAAAAACGGCTTGGCGTTAACCATAATAAAGATTCAATCCGTTCCAGTGCAGTTTGGGTTTTCCCGCCCCAACCATGGTGGAAGCTTTTGAAAACACCAGAAGTATTGCTGACAAAACTGGCGGAATACAGCAAAGGCGCCAGCAATGCAGACATCTCTACATCATCAATTGCACCTTGTGCCTGCCAGGCTGCAATCTGCTGACGGATGGCATCAATACGCATACCGTTACGACGTTTAAAGAACAAACGGTCACGGGCTGGATCATAAATTTCATCATTACGCGGACACAGGTTATGCGTTACCCAGCCTTTAACTTCCGGCAGACGGTTCAGATAGTCAATCGCTTTCTGATAGCCACCGAGTTCTTTAAATGCCGGTGCTTCAGTACAGGCCAGTACCGCATGGTTCAGCGCATGGCTATACGGTTCCCAGTCATTGGCAATGACGCGATAGCCATTCTGACGGGCCAAACGCGAGACCACGCCTGAACCTGCAAAAAAGTCAGCAAAGATTGGAGCACGGCCATCGCTACGTTTCAGGGTTCCTGTACTCTCCAGAGCTTCCAGAATTAAATGCAGTAAACGGCGCTTATTGCCCAGATAAGGAACCAGTTGATGGAAAAGATATTCATCGGTGGTACGTGCCGCATGGCGACGTTTATGATAAACCGTAGACTCTGAACTCATAGTGTCTCTTGAAAAGGAATTAGCCTGAAGCGCACGTCATCACCCAAGCGAGTTACATCGCGCAGCTTAAATCGGAGTTGTTCGGCCATATGGCTAAATTCTGCATTAAACATGGTACGCGCAGACTGACCCAATAGGGTCGGTGCAACGTAACTGATCAGTTCATCAACCAATTTTTGTTGTAAAAATGCCGTAGATAAGGTCGCCCCTGCTTCCACCAAGACATCATAAATCTGATGCTGTTGAACCAGTTGCTTTAATAATTCTGATAAAGGTTGTAACGGCAAGTGTAGCACACCCAGGTCTGCAAGCTCCTGACGAAATGGCCCCATCACCATCACGGTGTCGGCTTGCGCTAAAATTTTTGCGTTGAGTGGTAAACGCCCCTGACGGTCCAGAATAATCCGTTTCGGTTGCACTACGGTCTTGATCTCTTCAATCCCATCTAATTGACGCACATTCAGCTGACAGTCATCCGCAAGAACCGTATCAATCCCGGTAATTACCGCGCCTGAAATTGCACGCCAGTGCTGTACATCCTGACGTGCTGCTACACCGGTAATCCATTTTGATTCACCCGATGCCATCGCGGTACGGCCATCCAGGCTTGAAGCAATTTTTAAACGCACATAAGGCTGACCAGTCGCCATCGCTTTCAGGAAACCTTGATTCAGCTGATGCGCTTCATCTTCACAGATACCAACCTCGACTTCGATTCCAGCCTCTTTCAGGATCTGTACGCCCTTTCCGGCCACCAGCGGATTGGGATCCGGACAGGCAACAATAACTTTTGCCACGCCTGCTTCCACCAGACCTTCGGCACAAGGCGGCGTCCGGCCATAATGCGCACAAGGCTCTAAAGTGACATAAGCTGTGGCACCACGTGCCTGTTCACCGGCCTGACGTAGCGCAAACACCTCAGCATGCGGCTGGCCTGCTTTAGGATGGAAACCTTCTCCGACAATCACACCATCTTTGACAATGACACAGCCGACATTCGGATTCGGTTTGGTGGAATATTGCCCCTGACGTGCCAGTTCAATGGCCCGCTGCATCCAGATTTGATCTTGATTCAGTTCAGCCATGCTTATTCTTGTAATTCTCGTTGTTGCATCTGTTCAATCTGATGACGAAAAGCTTCGACATCCTGGAAATCCTGATAGACCGAAGCGAAACGCACATAAGCAACATGATCAAGTGCGAATAAAGACTGCATGACAATTTCACCAATAGTACGAGATTTCACGTCACGCTCACCTAAACGGCGAATCTGTAGCTGAATATCGCTCAGCACCGTTTCAATCTGCTCCTGGGTCACCGGGCGTTTTTGCAAGGCATGCATCAGGGAACGACGTAATTTGGCTTCATCGAAAGGTTCATTCTTGCCATCCGACTTGATGACGCGCGGCATCACCACTTCATAGCTTTCAAAGGTAGTGAAGCGTTCATTACAACTGACACATTCACGGCGACGACGAATCTGACAGCCTTCAGCTGCCAGGCGTGAATCAATCACTTTACTGTCTGCAGTATTGCAAAATGGGCAATGCATAGCGGTTTAATTGAACAAATCCAGATGGATTCCGAGTGTAGCAAAAATTACAAACTTTGTAGAGTTTTACGCAACATATAGAAAAAAAACAGCCCATTCGGGCTGTTTTACACTATATATTGATTATAGTGTATTTATTATTATTCGACACGTTCGCCATGTTGACTTAAATCCAGACCCATACGCTCATCATCAGATGCCACACGGATTCCAATGATCAAGTCGATGACTTTCAGGATAATGAAGGTCATGATCGCAGAGTAAGCAATTGTCGCCAGTACACCTTCCACTTGCACCCAAAGCTGATGCATGACATTGACAGGGGCATTATCACCCATGATGAATTCGCTGGCAAATAACGCGGTTAAAATCGCGCCGACAATACCACCTACACCATGCAAGCCAAAGGCATCTAAAGAGTCATCGGCTTTCAATGCGCGTTTCAGTGCGGTAATCCCCCAGAAACACACCACACCACCGATCAGACCCATTGCCAATGCACCCCCTACAGTCACAAAACCTGCAGCTGGAGTAATGACCACCAGACCAGCAACTGCACCCGATACACCGCCCAGTACAGAAGCTTTACCACGTGCCAGTTTTTCAGTGATTAACCAGGAGATGGCTGCTGCTGCCGCTGCGACTTGAGTCACGATCAAAGCATAGCCTGCAGAACCGTTTGCACCTAATGCAGAACCACCGTTGAAACCGAACCAGCCTACCCAGAGTAAAGATGCACCAACTACAGTAAGCGTCAGGTTATGCGGTGCCATGGATTCACGACCCAAGCCCATACGTTTGCCTAGCATATATGCCGCTACCAGACCGGCAACACCCGAGTTGATATGTACAACCGTACCACCGGCAAAATCAAGCGCGCCGTCGTTACCTAACCAGCCACCACCCCATACCCAGTGGGTAATTGGTGCATAGACAATCACCACCCAAAGTGCGATGAAAGCAACGAAAGCACCAAATTTCATACGTTCTGCAATCGAACCGCTGATGATGGCAACCGTAATAATGGCAAAGGTCATTTGGAAAATCACAAACAGGATTTCAGGAATCGTACCTGAAAGCGCCTCTGTGGTGATACCAGCCAGCATGAACTTATCCAGGCCACCTACAAAGGCATTGCCTTCACCGAAAGCTAGGGTATAACCAATAATCACCCAAGCAATACTGACCACCGCCGCAGCAATAAAGCTATGTGCCATCGTCGCCAGAACGTTTTTCTTACGGACCATACCGCCATAAAATAGCGCCAAGCCAGGAATGGTCATGAGTAAAACTAGAGCGGTAGAGGTTAAAACCCAAGCGGTATCGCCGGTATCTAGAGTTGGTTCTTCTTCTGCAGGTGCTGCAGCTTCAACTGGCGCTGCTTCAGCAATTGCTGCTGTAGTGTCTGTTGTTGTATTTGTTGTATCGCCTGCTTCTTCAACAAGCACAATTTCTTCTGTCGGTGTTGTTGCTGTTGCAGCTTCTTCAGCCCATGCAACAGAACCACCAAAAAGAGCGCCGGCCATGCCGAACGCGAGTAGCATTTTTTTCATTCGTATCCCCCAACCAAGTTTTTGTGAGTTATTAGGTACTCAGCAAACTTCGTGCCAAGTTAGACAGCGTCTGCACCTGTTTCACCTGTACGAATACGGATGACTTGTTCTAAGTTAGTCACGAAAATTTTTCCGTCACCGATTTTTCCAGTGCTCGCCACACGAGTAATAGATTCAATCACCGCGTCTACCATTTCATCGCTAATCGCGATTTCAATTTTGACTTTCGGCAAGAAATCTACAACGTATTCAGCACCACGATAGAGTTCAGTATGGCCTTTTTGACGACCAAAGCCTTTCACTTCAGTTACAGTGATGCCTTGAACACCAATTTCAGACAATGCTTCGCGAACATCATCTAATTTAAAAGGTTTTACAATTGCAGTTACGAGCTTCATGTTTGTTTTCCTTCGGCTTATTTCACCAGTAAGGTTTTACGTTCAAATTTCATGCCAAGATTCCTAAGGTCGGGGGAAGTTAGAAAGCCCGGCATGTGGTTTATTTATACCTTATTTTATACGGATAAAGGCTTCGAATCTTCAAAAAATAGACATTTTTTATGTGGATTTTTACAATATCTTTAATCGAATAAGTCTATATTTTGTCTGAAATACTATAGTCTGCATTTTAGCAATGCTAAACTGTGCGCTCCTTTCTACGGCGATGGATCAGACGATGATTGAAACTTTATTACAAGCAATTTTGCAGCAAGTCGAACAACCTAAGAAAGATGTGGAACATAATATCCGTGCCCTGTTAAATGAAGCAGTGGCAAAAATGGATTTGGTGTCTAAAGAGGAAATAGAACGTCAGCGTACTGCCCTAAATAATGCCAATCATCGCTTGAATGATTTGCTGAAACAGGTAGAAGCATTAGAAGAGAAAATTTCGAACAAAAAATAAGCACAACTACAGTGCACAAAAGACACCAGAACTATAAAAATAACGCACCAAATTGGAACAATAATAATGTCTTTTGCCAAAATTTATACGCGAGGCTTGCTGGGCCTACATGCGCCTTTAATTGAAGTCGAAGTTCATGTGAGTTCGGGCATGCCTTCGCTCACTATAGTAGGGCTTCCCGAAGCGGCGGTACGCGAAAGTAAAGATCGGGTACGCTCTGCCATTTTGAATAGCGGCTTTCAATTTCCGACCAAACGTCTGACCATTAATCTGGCACCAGCAGATCTGCCAAAAGATGGCTCACGTCTGGATTTACCGATTGCATTAGGCATTTTAGTGGCTTCAGGCCAGCTGCCTGAAGATTGCACCGAGCATCTTGAATTTATTGGAGAATTGGCTCTCGATGGTCAATTACGTCCTGTCAGCGGCACCTTGAGTATTGCGATTGCCTGTCAAAGTGACCAGCATCAACTGATTTTGCCTGGCCCAAATGCACAGGAAGCCTGTCAGCTCCCAGACTTTAAAGTCTTTGCAGCCCATCATTTAAAAGAAGTGTGTGAACATCTTTCCCAGGCGCAGCGTTTGCCTCAAGTAGAAGCCCGCCCACTCGCTAAAGACCATTTTTATAAGTTTGATCTGGCGGATGTAAAAGGACAATTGCGACCACGGCGTGCTTTAGAAATTGCCGCGGCAGGTGGTCATTCCCTGCTGTTTCGAGGCCCACCTGGAACAGGCAAGACCTTGCTGGCTTCTCGATTGGCCAGTATTTTACCGCCCTTAAGGACGCAGGAAAATCTGGAAGTAGCCAGTATTTATTCGGTGGCGAATGCCAATCACCCTTTTGGGCAACGCCCGTTTCGAGCACCACACCATACTGCTTCTGCGGTAGCATTGGTTGGTGGCGGCTCATACCCCAAGCCAGGAGAAATTACTCTGGCACATTTAGGGGTTTTATTTCTGGACGAGCTACCAGAATTCGACCGCAAAGTGCTGGAAGTTCTACGTCAGCCTTTGGAAGCAAAGGAAATTGTCATTTCCCGGGCATCACGCCAGATTACTTTTCCCGCCAATTTCCAGTTGGTGGCCGCCATGAATCCCTGCCCGTGTGGTTATGCCTTTAATCAGGATATCCGCTGCCAATGTTCACCGGAAAGTATTAAACGCTATCAGAACCGGATTTCAGGCCCGTTGCTGGATCGGATTGATTTGCATATTGATGTACCGCCATTACAGGCGCATGAGTTACAGGACAATCGACCTACAGAAAACTCAGAAACGGTTAGACAACGCGTCATTGCAGCCTATGAAATTCAGATGCAACGGCAAAATACCTCGAATATGAGTTTGAGTCCAAAGCAGCTAGAGCAATATGCCGCATTAGATCAGTCTGCTCAGAATATGCTTGAAATAGCTCAACAAAAACTGAATTTATCAGCACGTGGCTATCATCGGGTCTTGCGTGTTGCACGCACCATTGCGGATTTGAATCAAAGTCCAGATATTCAAAGTCAGCATCTTTCGGAAGCCCTGTCTTATCGCGGGCAGCAGCAGATTTAGATCATTAAAAAAAGGCGACCTAAGGTCGCCTTTTTATCTAAAGAGGATTAGAAGCTATAACCGAGTCCGAATACAACTTTATTCTTTTGTTTTTCATCAAAACGGTCATAACCACCCAAGATATAATTCATGCTTGCAGTTACACCTGTGTCACCAAGTGGCTTACTTAAACCGATGTCAAAATGACGGAAACCAAAGCTTTCCGTAGTTCCTTCAATAAAGTCACCTGATTTTTCATAAGCATATAAGCCTAAAGCTGTATCCAAGCTAAAATCTTGTGGTAAAGCATAGCTATAAGTGGCTTTTAAATAGGTATCACCCGCATTGCCCCAAGTGGTATCTTCAAGAAGAGTTTGTGCTGTAACACCCAAATCTTTATAGCTCATACCCAATAACAGCTCAAATCCATCAGAATTGACATCAGATTCATAATAATAATAGTAGGTCGTACCGATCGTTAAACCTAAGTCATCATTGACTGCATGGCTATAGCCAGCATAGAAGTTATTTTCGAAAGCATCACGTCCTTCTTCAGACAAAGTGTAATCTAGCGTAGATCCCCACCAACCTGCATAGAAGCCAGACGCATGGTTATAATCAAGTCCACCTTGTAAGGTAGCGCCGCTATTTTCAGGAATGTTAGTAATACCACGCAGGTTATAGCTTGAGAGTACGCTGATATTTCCAGATACCGTATGTTCAGCAACAGGTTCTTCAGCAAAAGTAAAAGAAGATACAGCGCCCAATAAAGCAAGAGATAATACTTTTAATGTTAATTTCATTGTGTGGCTCCCCCAGATCGTCTGAGACGTTTTTATGATCATTGATTAAACTCAAGCTCCAAATTTGCAAGAGCTATGCCAATCTGGATAAAAGGAACCAAAATAATAAATCTAAAAATACAAATAAAATTTAAGTTATTGTTTTTAATTTAAAATTTAAATTATAAAAAACTGAATTATCTAGGCTTTCTTTTAAATAAATGTATTTAAGGCTATTTCATCACTTTTTTAATACTTATACATAATCATTTACAATTTGCCCCATTTTGATTCCATTTTTGTAATGATTAAAATTTGTGCTAAAAAATAGTGCGTAATTTTTGATCATATTTTTCTCCCGTTTCAAAATAAATAAGCTGATCACATTCATTTCACCACTTTAGAAATATCATTTATAATTTCCAATAAAATTATGTTTTTACTCACTTTTTACCGATAGGTTAGAAATTAATCACCTCAAATCCTTGCTATTGTTTAATTTGAGTTAAAAAAATCTAAACTTTAGTGGAATATATCCAATAAAAAATGACATTTTTTCAGCAATTCTTATACAATTCCTAAAAAATTCCGATCAATTTGTATAAGGCTCTCTTCCCAATGCAAAATTCAAAAAAATTAACATTAGCAGTTTTGATTCAGGCTGCTTTGGTTTCTACCGCTTTCGCTAGCGAGCAAAGCGAGTCTAAAGGTTTTGTAGAAGATGCTGAAGGTTCTGTACTTTTCCGTACCGGCTATTTGCACCGTGACAAGAAAAATAACGTACCAGATACGAGCTCATTTGCACAAACTGCGATTGTTAAACTAGACTCTGGCTTTACTCAAGGTACTGTAGGCTTTGGTGCCGGTATTATCGGTGATGCATCTTTCAAATTGGGTGAAAATGCACATGCCGGTAATGACATGATTCCTCAACATCCGGATGGTTCAGCTTATGATCATTGGGCACGTGGCGGCGCATATGTAAAAGCACGTGTTTCAAACACGACTGCTACTTATGGTACTCAGGTTTTAGACTTACCTGTACTTGCAAGCAATACTGCGCGTTTAGTACCTGAATACTTTACAGGTGTATTGGTTGAAAGTAATGAAATCGAAAACTTAAGCCTCGTTGCTGGTAAATTTACTGAAAACCAGCGTTCAAGCCAGATCAAATCTGATGGTAATGAATTGGATCGCGCAATAGTTTGGGGTGCAAAATACAAATTTAATGATGCAGTGAATGCTTCTTACTATGGTACAGACATTAAAGACCGCCTAGAGCGTCATTATGTTAATGCAAACTATAGTTATGCATTGGCGAATGGTAGTACTTTAACTCATGACTTTAGTGGCTATCATACTGATTGGGATAAAAAGTCAGATGGTGGTGCATACACTTATTCGCATACCACAAATGATCTAAATAAGTTAAGCAACAATATTTGGGCAATTTCTACGACCTATAATAAAGGTCCACACAATGTCATGCTAGCTTACCAACAAAATACAGGTAATACAGGTTATGACTATGGTTTAGGTCAAGGTGTAGGTGATGGTCATCAAACCATTTATATGCCGAACTCATACCTGTCTGACTTCATTGGTAATGATGAAAAATCAGCACAGCTTCAATACACTTATGATTTCAGTGCAATGAATGTTCCTGGCCTATCTTGGACTTCTGCATTTGTATATGGTTGGGATATTGATGTTGCTAATCAAAATGATCGCTCTCAATTAATCACTAGTGATGCTCAAGAACGTGAATTCTTTAATCAGGTAAAATATACAGTTCAATCTGGTTTTGCTAAAGACACCAGCTTACGTGTACGTCACTCATACTACCGTGCGAGTGATGAATACCAATACGGAAACTACATTGGTGACACTAACGAATGGCGTATCTGGTTAGATATTCCTGTGAAATTATTCTAATTCACACGAATTTCAAGCAATAAAAAAAACCTGCACATTGTGCAGGTTTTTTTATTCCAGGCTTTAAAAAGTTAAAACCTGGACGACAAAAAGCAATTATTTATTTGCTTCTGCATAAGCAGCAATTGAGTCCAGTACTTCTTGTTTTGCAACATCAGCACCTTCCCAACCACTTAACTTAACCCATTTGCCTGGCTCAAGATCTTTGTAGTGCTGGAAGAAATGTTCGATCTGGCTGATCAACAATGGAGGAAGATCAGTATATTCCTGAACATCTTTGTAGATTGGAGTCAGTTTGTCATGTGGAACTGCAACCAGTTTCGCATCAACACCACCGTCATCTTCCATGTTCAATTTACCGACAGGACGACAACGAATGACTGAACCTGGCTCTACTGGATGAGGCGTTACCACCAGTACGTCTAATGGGTCACCATCAAGCGATAGTGTGTTTGGTACATAACCGTAGTTTGCTGGGTAGAACATTGCTGTACCCATGAAACGGTCTACAAATAACGCATCAGAATCTTTATCGATTTCGTATTTGATTGGTGCTGCATTTGCAGGAATTTCGATGATCACATAGATATCGTTTGGCGCATCTTTACCCGCTGGGATATTGCTGTAGCTCATAGCATCACTCTTTAACAAGTTATATCTTTTAAAAAACCGCGACAATTATAACGGTTTTTAAAGATTTTTTTGGATTTTAAAATGTTGAACTGTAAATATGTCCGTAGACCTGATGACTTAAACCAACTTGATGATCAGCAGCAATAAAGTCACAGGGCATAACATCGAGAGCAACCATACAATGGAGCGTAAAGTCGCCCAGTTGGCCAAATAGCAGATTCCGTACAACACACGAAAAACCAGATAAGCCACACCAAAAGTCATCACTACACTTTGCGGCACCACCATATATTCCGCCATTAAAATAGCAGCAATAAAGAGTGGCAAACTTTCAAAGCTGTTCTGCTGGGCAGCATTGGCGCGACTGGCCAAGCCTGAAGACTTTTCTAAAAATGCCCGTGGGTTCTGATTGTCTTTGCTGCTGAAGCCTGCTGATTTTTTTGCAATCAATGTAAACACATAAGGCAAAAGACAAGCGGCCAAAATGAGATAAATAACCCCACTAATGCTGTGCATCTGTTTTTTCTCATGAAAATTTTATCTGTATCATAGCATGGCATTTCGTGAATAAATTTTGTTAAATAGAGTGCTTTTTATTACTTGTTAAGGATTCACTATGGTCGCGCCTGATCAAAATGAAATGTTCGATGTCCTCGAGAAACAACGCCAGCATCAACGTCAAGTGGATCGCGTATTAAAAATTGTGCTGCCGATCGTGGCATTTCTGATGGCTGTCATTTGTGCCAATATGAATATCTGGTCACCAATCTTCACCTTTGCCATTTTATGGATTGCCTTTTATTTTGTAGGCATCAAGCGTACGCCTCTCTGGCACTGGCTGGTTGCGATTCTAGTTTATTGTGTGATCGACAACATTCTAAGTTATGGCAGCTTTAATCAAACCGGATTTACCCGTCAGTTTGGCACCATGTTTATCTTCTTGGGAGTAGTTGGTGTAGGCCGTCCTTATTTTGATCGCTGGTTAATGAAAAAATAAAAAGTCCAAATCAAAAAAAGCGCCTGACGGCGCTTTTTTTTGCAGGTATTAGGCTGTTTTACGCAGATCTTTACGCAGGATTTTACCTACGTTTGATTTTGGCAATTCATCCATAAACTCGACATAACGTGGACGTTTATAACCGGTCAGGTTTTCTTTAGCGAATGCTAAAACTTCTTCTGTGGTTAAAGACGGATCTTTTTTCACGACAAACAGTTTTGGCACTTCACCTGATTTTTCATCTGGCACACCAATCGCAGCCACTTCCAATACTTTTGGATGAGTTGCTACAACTTCTTCAATTTCAGATGGATAAACGTTAAAACCAGACACTAGAATCATGTCTTTCTTACGGTCTACAATTTTCACATAACCACGTGAATCCATGACACCGATATCACCGGTACGGAAGAAGCCATTCACCATGACTTTTTCAGTTTCATCTGGACGGTTCCAGTAGCCTTTCATGACCTGAGGACCACGGATTGAAATTTCACCTTGCTCACCCAGTGGAACTTCATTGCCTTCATCATCCAGAATAGCCACTTCAGTCAATGGCAATGGAATACCAATGGTGCCACTGAATTCTTCAGACGCAGGTGGGTTCGCTGTTGCCACTGGAGAGGTTTCAGATAAGCCATAACCTTCAACGATATTGGTTCCGGTAACTTTCTTCCATGCTGCTGCAGTAGAAGGAAGTACGGCCATACCGCCGCCCATCGCCATTTTCAGTTTACTATGATCAAGTTGCTTAAACTCTTCATTGTTTACCAACGCATTGAACAGTGTATTCACTGCCGGGAAGAAAGTCGGTTGATATTTACGTAGCTCTTTCATCACCGCAGGTAAATCACGCGGGTTTGGAATCAGAACGTTCGCCTGACCTTTGTACATACCGTAAAGTGCGCACACCATGAAAGCAAAGATATGATAAAGCGGTAAGGCACAGAAAATACGGTCATCTGGCTGGCCATCTTGCGCACCAAATTTACTCTGAAAGATGCCGTCACACTGCAACATGTTCGCAACCAAGTTACGATGCGTCAGTTCAGCGCCTTTAGATACACCCGTCGTACCACCTGTATACTGAAGAACTGCTGTATCGCTAAGGGTCAATTCAGGGCGTTTATAGTTACTTGGATTAACTTTAGATAACGCCGCATTAAATCTCACATGGCCTGGGATATCCCAAGCTGGAATTTGCTTGCGTACAGAACGCAATACAAAGTTCACCAGTGTCCCTTTCAAGGCACCCAGCATATCACCGACAGAAGCTACCACGACATGTTTCACCGGTGTTTTACCAATAATCGCTTGATAAACAGAAGCAAAGTTCTCAATAATCACCAGTACTTCAGCGCCAGAGTCATTTAATTGATGCTCAAGTTCACGTGATGTGTAGAGTGGATTCACGTTGACCAGTACCAAACCTGCGCGGAACACCCCAAGTGCCACAACCGGATACTGAAGAACGTTTGGCATCATCACTGCCACACGTGAACCTTTTGCCAACCCCAAGCTTTGTAGATAAGTTGCAAACTTGCGGCTCGCCTCTTCCAATTCATTGAAAGTCATGGCCTTATCCATAAAGATAAAGGCATCACGCGAGCCGAATTTTTGGAAATTACGCTCAAAAATATCTACTAGAGAAGTATTTTCTGCTGGTAATTCTACTGTTTCTGGAATCCCTGTTTTTTGGTATTCAGCAAACCAAATTTTTTCCATAATGGCCATCTCTCCAATCATAATCCTTAGTATTTCAACTGTTTTTTTCAATATCACACGCCATTTTTAGACTTGTATATGTGCGATATTGCATCCATCTTGTTGAATCGTTGTTCATATATAACGTATTTCGCAGGATGGATGCTAGTCTTATCTTTGAATCAACAGTTTATTTGCTTTTTGATATCCGCGTGGTAAAAGCTGTCCTTTTGTACCGCGCTTGCCGATATATTTTCGCAAATCATCCCCTTTTAATTTTAACTGCTGTTGTCCTGCAAGCACTTGAATTATTTCATCAAGCTTGAATATTGTCATGGACAAAACTTGATCACCATCTTCAAGTTGTATCAATTTATTTCCTTTACCTTTATTCAATACAGGTAATTCTGCTAAATCGACAATCAACAGGCGTCCTGCTGAACTGAGCAGTGCAACATGCGTGACATCATCGAGTGGCTGCAGGTTCATGACCTCTGCCCCTTCAGATAAATTCAGGAAAGCTTTCCCCGCTTTGGCACTGGTATCCAGCTGCTTGGCTTGGGTTTTAAAGCCATAGCCTTTGTTGCTTGCTGCTAGAATTTCAGTTTCATCCTCTGCCACCAGAACCTGTTTAAAACCTACCCCGCTGCCTGGAGACAGTTTTGAACTGAGTGGTTCGCCGAGACCACGCGCAGATGGCAGCGTGTTGATGGCCAAGGCATAGCTACGCCCAGTGTCATCTAATACATAAACGCGTTGATTGGATTTGCCCTGTGCATGACTCAAGTATTGATCACCAGCACGGAAATTCAGATTTTCTGCATCGACTTCATGACCTTTGGCACAGCGAATCCAGCCAGCTTCTGATAACACCACCGTTACCGGATCGGCCGGCAACATTTCAGTTTCATTAATTGCAGCAGCTTCGGCACGCTGTACGATTGGCGAACGGCGATCATCACCAAATTTCTTGGCATCGTCTTTCAGCTCAGAAATAATTAGGCTTTTTAAAGATTCCGGATTGGCCAGTTGTTCACGAATCACTGCCGCTTTCGCTTCCAGTTCTTCCTGTTCGCGGCGCATTTCCATTTCTTCAAGCTTGGCCAGATGGCGTAATTTTAGTTCCAGAATCGCTTCGGCCTGAATCTCGTCAATATTAAAACGCTGCATCAGTACCGGCTTTGGCTGATCTTCTTCACGGATAATCTGAATCACTTCATCAATATTCAGATAAGCAATGATCAGACCACCGAGAATATGCAGACGTTTTTCGATCTTGTTCAGATGATATTGTAGACGACGCGTTACCGTGGTTTTACGGATCTCAATCCATTCCAGCAAAATACGACGAATCGATTTCACCTGTGGACGACCATCCGCACCAATCATGTTCATGTTGACGCGGTAGCTGGATTCCAGATCAGTCGTAGCAAATAAGTGACTCATCACCGATTCGGCATCAATACGATTCGAACGCAATACAATCACTAAACGGGTTGGATTGGCATGATCCGATTCATCCCGTACATCACTGACCAATGGCAGTTTTTTGGCCTGCATCTGATCGGCAATCTGAGTGATAATTTTGGAACCTGAGACCTGATATGGCAATTCAGTGATAATAATTTCGTTTTTATCGACGCTATAGACCGCACGCATGCGGTAGCTGCCACGACCTGTGGTCTGAATTTTTAACAGTTCAGCAGGCGGGGTGATAATTTCAGCTTTGGTCGGCAAGTCTGGCGCAGGAATATATTCTGCGATTTTTTCATCGGTCAGGTTCGGATTACGAATCAGGGCAATGGTACCTTTGACTACTTCACGCAAATTATGCGGCGGAATGTCAGTAGCCATACCAACTGCAATGCCAGTGGTACCATTGAGCAAGATATTCGGTACACGTGCTGGCAAGTTCACCGGTTCTTTCATCGAACCATCAAAGTTGTCCTGCCATTCACAGGTACCCTGACCTAGCTCAGACAGCAACAGTTCACTGTACTGGGAAAGCTTGGCTTCGGTATAACGCATCGCTGCGAAAGACTTCGGATCATCCGGAGAACCCCAGTTGCCCTGTCCTTCAATAAACGGGTAACGATAACTAAAGGGCTGCGCCATCAGCACCATGGCTTCATAACAGGCTGAGTCACCATGTGGATGGTATTTACCCAGTACGTCACCGACCGTACGTGCCGATTTCTTCGGTTTGCTGGTCCATTTCAGGCCCAGCTCACTCATGGCATAGACAATCCGGCGCTGTACCGGTTTCAGGCCATCGCTAATATGAGGGAGTGCCCGATCCATAATCACGTACATGGCGTAATTTAGATAAGCTTGTTCGGTAAATTCTGCTACGGAACGGTTTTCTGTCGCATGATGCGCAAGGCTTGTCATAACAACCTATAGTCCTAAATAATTCGTTTTTGTATCAATGTTTCTTATGCTAAGTCGTGGCTGTAGATGACACAAGGGCATCAAATCGTTCAGCGCGACAATTTGTGTCTTATGGCCTAAAAATATCCACTTTATAGGCCCTAAGCAACTAAAAAATCATTCTGTTTATAAGCCCATCGATTCCAGGGTCTTGCCTTTGGTTTCTTCACCCAGGACCAGAATCACAATCGCAACAGCGACCAGAACCGCAGTAAACATGGTAAAGACATAGCTGAAACCATTGGGCATGCCCATCAGATGGGTTACGGCAAAGGGTGCTGCGATGCCGCCAATCCGGCCAACAGCACCGGCCCAGCCTGAACCAAAGGCACGGATATTGGTCGGATATTGTTCCGGGGTATAAGTATAGAGCACGCCCCAGGCGCCCAGATTAAAGAAGGACATCAGACAGCCCCAAATCACGATTTCAGTAACACTACCCGACTGACCAAAGAAATAGGCAGAAATCGCGCACATGCCAATAAAGCCGGCCAAAGTCGGCTTACGACCGAGTTTTTCGACCAGCCATGCCGCCACCAGATAACCGGGCAACTGCGCCAGAATCATAATCAGCACATATTCAAAAGACTGGACAATGCTATAGCCTTCTTTGACCAGTAAACTTGGCAACCAGGTAAAGATGCCATAATAGGAAAAGATAATACCGAACCAGATCAGCCAGAGCATAAGCGTACGGCGCGCAAAGATACCCGACCATAACTGGGAAAATGAAATATTCTGCTTCTCTGCGACCGGTTTCACTTCAAAAATTTCATAGACTTGAACGCCACATTGACGCTCAATCTTTTTGACCAGTGCCGAAGCTTCCTCTATACGACCACGGTTAATCAGGAATGGAATAGATTCCGGTACCATTTTCCAGATTACAATGGCATACAGCGCAGGCAGGCCACCAATCATGAAAGCAGTTTGCCAACCAAAATCAGGAATAACAAAGCGCGATACCAGCGCCGCAACCAGCCAGCCTAGCCCCCAAAAACTTTCCAGCAAGACAATAAAACGGCCACGCACATGTGCAGGAATATATTCACTGACCAGCGTTACGGCCACGGGTAACTGACCACCCAAGCCTAAACCGACAATAAAACGGAATACTAGTAGCCAAGTCAGATTCGGTGCAAAAGCGCAGGCTGCCGTGGCCAAGCTATAAATGACCAGAGTCGCAGCAAAGACTGTTTTACGGCCAAAACGGTCTGCCAGGCCACCTGAACAAATCGCCCCGATTGCCATGCCGACAAAACCGATCGACACTACCCAGCTTTTTTGATCGGCAGTCATCTGCCAGTCTTCGGCCATTTTGGCCAGGATAAAGGAAATCAATCCGGTATCCATCGCATCAAACATCCAGCCCAGTCCAATCACCACCAGCAAGGTGTAGTGAAACCTACCAATCGGTAAGCGTTGTATGCGAGAAACTAAATCCATAACAAAAATCTCTGATCAGGTGGAACGGGAGATGCTGCTTTCTCAACAGGTGGGCTGCTTTGTATTTTTTATACTACGAATTGAGCTGAATGCGGCTATTTTTATTGCCGCACTTCATACATTTAAAAATCAAGATTCGTCTTTGGAAGATGCCGAGTGCTCATCATCATCTTTATAAATGAATTTTGGCATTTCCAGACCAAAATAGATGGCGATTAGACGTAAGCTAAAACCAAAAATCAGGGTAGACAGAATGGTCAGATCCTGCGACAAACCGTAATGACTACAGAGCCAGTAAAAGATCACTGACACAAAGGCAATACTGGCATACAATTCACGGCGGAACACCAGCGGCACATCATTACATAAAATGTCACGCAAAATCCCGCCAGACACTCCGGTCAAAACACCGGCGACGGCGCTGACCACAAAACCATGTCCCATTTCCAGGGCAATCTGGCAGCCAATAATGGTAAAGCCAATGAGACCCAAGGCATCCAGCACTAGGAAGACATTACGTAACTGTCGCATCCATTTGGCAATCAGGATCGTCACGAAGGCTGCGCAACAGGTCAGCACCAGATATTCGGGATGTTTGACCCAGGTCAAGGGATAATGTCCGAGCAGAACATCGCGGACCGAACCGCCACCCAGTGCAGTAACACAAGCAATAATCATCACGCCAAACCAGTCCATGCTGCGCCGGCCAGCGGACAATGCCCCGGTCATGGCTTCAGCGGTAATTGCAATAATATAGATGACGGTCAGTAACATCGCCCTGCTTCCACCTGAGGCTTTGAGATGGCGGCTATTCTAAGCTAAATCTGTGTGAAAGTTATAAGAATCCGGCACAACATTGCTTAAATTTTTTCCCCGAGCCACAAATGCAGGCCTGTTTCATGGTGATGGTCTGGTTTGTAGTCGGATCCAGAAAATACCAGCGACCTTCAAACTTCACAAAATGCGAAGCTTCATGATGAACCTGTGCCTGCTTGCCATCATGATAATGTGCCTTAAACTCGACCAAGGCATGATTTTTATCTAGTTTTTCATTGATTTGAACAAGTTCAAGTTTTAACCACTGATTGGCTTTACTCCATTCACTAATTGCCTGCAGGTCCAGCGCCTGTTGCTGACCCAGCGCAGTCGTGGTTTTAATGTAATCGATTTCATGCTTGGCAAAGGCACTGTAACGGGAACGCATGAGTTGCTGTGCAGTCTCTGCGACCTTTTGCTCTGCATGCAGTGGCTGACAACAGCTGTGATATTCGCCTTGTCCACATGGACATGCTTCTGACATTTCAGTTCCATAAAAATAGCCCGACAATGCGGGCTATTTTAGCAAACTTTACAGGCCAAACATTGGCTAGAGTCTAGTCCTGTGTAGGAAGCCGCGGAATGATATGCACTTTGTCGATCTTATGGCCGTCCATGGTGACGACTTCAAAGATATGCCCGTCTGCTTCAAACTTCTCACCGCTATGCGGTAAACGTGCCATATGGAATAACACATAGCCGGACAGGGTTGAATATTCTTCGGTTTCATTGACCAGATCACGATCCAGCAGCAAAGAAACATGACGGATATCAGTAGAACCATCCAGAATCAGGCTGCCATCTTCCAGGCTTTCTGCGGCGGCTTGCAGCTCATCTTCATCCGGGAATTCACCAGCAATCGCTTCCAGTACATCAATTGGGGTGGCAATCCCTTCAATCGAACCATATTCATTCAGGACAATCGCCATCTGTAATGGGGCTTGACGCAATTGCTCCATCACCATCAAGACCTGGGCATTTTCATGCACGATGACCGGTTCACGTAAATGCTTTTCAAAATCCAGCACCCCGGTTTCAATATATTCGTTCAGGACTTTATGGGTCAGTACCACCCCGGCAATATTATCCAGTTCACCCCGTGCAACGATCAGACGTGAATGGCTCATCTGCAATAACTGCGCTTTGATACTGTCAGCGTCATTGTCCAGATCAATCCATTCCAGTTCAGGACGCGGTGTCATCACTGATTTGACCGGACGTTCAGACAGACCCAGTACCCCCTGCACCATGACACTATGATAGATGCCATTGTCATCATTAAAGACTTCATCGGCAAAGGCACGCGTGGCCAGAACATCTTCCGGTTCAGACGAATCATTGTCCTGAGCAGGTTTACCACCCAGCATCCGCATTACGGCAGAGGCAGTACGGTAGCGCATATCCGTAGTAGTCACCATTTTTTCCTGATTGCGTTTCATGGTCTGGTTAATAAATTCGACAATCACCGAGAAACCAATCGCAGCATACAGATAGCCTTTCGGAATATGGAAACCGAAGCCTTCGACCACCAGCGAGAAACCGATCATCATCAGGAAGCCCAGACACAGAATCACCACGGTCGGATGTCTGTTGACAAAATCCATCAGGGCTTTGGATGCCCAGAGCATAATCCCGATGGCAATAATCACGGCAATCATCATCACTGACAGGTCTTTAACCATACCGACTGCAGTAATCACGCTGTCTAATGAGAATACGGCGTCCAGCACCACGATCTGAACTATCACCATCCAGAATACTGCATGGACCGGATTTTCTTCTTTGATGACGGGTTTGGCTTCCAGACGCTCATGCAGTTCCATGGTGCCTTTAAACAGCAGGAACACCCCACCAAACAATAGAATTAGATCGCGGCCCGAGAAAGCATGATCAAAGATGTGGAATAGTGGATCAGTGAGGGTCACTACCCAGGCAATCGAGGCCAGTAAGATCAAACGCATCAGCAGGGCCAGCATCAAGCCGACAATCCGCGCCGTATTACGTTGTTCTGGTGGCAGTTTCTCCGCCAAAATAGCAATGAAAACCAGATTGTCGATCCCGAGTACAATCTCAAGAACAATCAACGTGAGTAAACCGACCCAGGCTGAAGGGTCTGACATCCATTCAAAGATCATACGCTTGGCTCCTGAAGCTCAGGACTGCAGCATGGAATCACCTGACGCTGTGACACAGCAAAACAGAATTTTTTATATTGAATAAGATCAATTATTTGGCGTAGATTTATAAAGTTAAACGGCCAACTACCACTACCCATCGTCGTTCTATTGTTGTGAAACCAATTTTCAGTATATCAAGATCAATTTGAAATTCACCTGTTTTCATAGCTGTTTATCGATGAATTTTGCTGAGCCCTATTGCAGTGAAAATGTAGCCGCACACAGAATTGTCATATTTATTAATTAAGCTATAGTCACAAGAAAGAAAAATGATAAGGTGAAGAAAATAAATGCAAAGCGTAATTCAAATGACAGATTATTTTAAAGAAAACTCCCCAAAAACAACACGCCCTCTAGTGGCTCTCTATTGTGGTTCACGTGCAGGCAACAAACCGGTTTATTTAGAAAAAGCCATTCATCTCTCGCAAGGACTGGCAGAACATGGTTTCGGGCTGGTTTACGGTGGCGCCAGTATTGGCTTGATGGGACAGGTCGCGGATGCCATGATCCAGCATGGCGGTGAAGCTGTAGGGGTGATTCCTGAATTTATGCTGGATTATGAAATTGCCCATAACCAGCTCACCGAATTACATGTGGTGACCAGCATGCATCAACGCAAGGCTATGATGGCCGAGCGGGCCTGTGCCTTTGTGGCATTACCGGGTGGACTGGGCACGTTTGAGGAAATTCTGGAAATTGCCACTTGGGGTCAGCTGAACCAGCACCAGAAACCGATGATGCTCTATAACGTGAATGGTTTCTATGATGCCTTGATTGCGCAGCTGGACCGCGCTGTCGAAGATGGTTTTTTACCGCCACAGCATCGTGCCAAACTGATCATTTGTGAACACGAAGAAGAAATTTATACAACTTTAACCAATTTAGGCTCTCCACAAAGATTTGTGGTTTAAACCGTTCCAATTAATAAAAAAGCGAACACCTGGCTCGCTTTTTTATTGGATTTTTAATATCAGGACTTATTGACCATAATTCGTCACAAACTCATAAAACATCGGTAAAGTTGTTGCCAGAATCACTGACATGGCCAGACCGAACATCAGTTTCATGGCATCTGCACTGACATTACGTGAAGTACGATGTTTGTTGACTTCATCCAGAATCATCGACATGGCAAATTCACGACCTGCGAGTAAGCCCAGGAATACCCAGGTGGTACTCATTGGAATGTTGCTCCACTCTTTAAAAACTAACAGGATAATGGCATACATGAAGTCGATAATCGTTGCAGCACGAATGTCGGTCACACCGGTTTTGGTGTCGACAATGTTCTGGATCGCCCCGCCACGTTGATACAGAATCACGCCCAGCAAGACCACGAATACCGTAATCGCAAACATCAGGAATTCAAACGGCACCTGACGTGGCACGTACACGAAGATGTTAGCCAGATCCTGAATCAGCCATTGGCTCCACAGGAAACCGGTAGAGACCCACTGCAAGCCCATCCAGACCTTGGAGTGCTCCTGATGACGCGTCTTGGCAAAATGGCGTGCCAGCTGCTTGACCACAAAACGATAGATGACAATCGCCACAATAAAGGCCACGGCGTAGCCCATCATCGATTTGACCATCATCGAGCCTAAGCTGGCAGGAGAGAAAATCGTAAGCACCAGGAAGGTGGTACTGACTGGAATCCCGTATCTGGTTAGTAGTAACAGGAGAATTGGCGGCACAATATACAGCCAGGTAATACCACCTTCAGGGAAAGGAATCGTTTCTAAACGACCGTATGAGGCATCACCCACCCCAGATGCATACCAACCATAGACCAATACGACAATTAAAATTGAGCTGATATAAATCCACAACACCCACCATGGGCGATGTGAATTCGAAGAAATAAATGTCCCTAGGGTTTGAGGTACATCATTTCCGACAATAGAGTAAGCGGCCAAACAGAAGCCGATCACCATCAAAATCTCGATTGTCATAAAAACAAACCTATACGCGAGGAGATTTCAGCAGTGCTGAAAAGTTGGCCCAAGATTATGACGGTTTTATTTCATTTTAATGACAAGACTGTCATATATATGGTCACCTTACAAAAAAGAGCACCGAAGTGCCCTGAATTTAAAAGCTTTTGACTACTTGAGATTTACTTGATAAATCGTGGTACTGCCACTGACTTCATGGCCGACCACCAGGAGGGGTTTCTTATTCGGGGAGTCTTTGGCGGGGATAAATACCAAACCTTCCGGTCCTAAATCACCGGCTTGTCCCATTTCAATCTGCGCTGTAGTCGCTTTAAAATCACGTGAATTAATATATTGCACAAAGACTGGTGATGCAGGTGTAGACACATCATATACCATGATGCCACCGACACGCTCCAGCCCAATAAAGGCAAAGGTTTTTTGACCAATCTGCCCCAAGGTCACCCCTTCAGGTTCCGGCCCTTTATTGTCACTGCGATTATCCAGTCCGGCTTCTTCATGATTAAAGTTGAAAATCTCAGGATGATGTTTGGCAATATACTGCTCAAACTGATCGCCCGAATCCCATACCAGTTCTAAACCGGTCTGCTGATCATTTTCCACCCAGATACTGACCGAGCGTGTACCAAAGCTATATAAATGATCATAGACCAGATTGCCCCGTTCATTCAGTTTGGCTGTACCATCGGCATTTTTTTGATAGCCTTCGGTCCAACTAATATTTAAACGGCCTAGCAGATGATCTTCACGGCAGTCTTTGGCATCCCCTACAATAGCACCGCAGTAGGCAAAGTTAGCCGGATTGAGTTCTGCACCTTTGGCCAATACCCGAAGATGGGCTGGTAAACCATCACCCAGACGGCGGTCAAAACCTTTGGCATGGACCAAGTGTTTCACCCGCCATTCTTCTACAAAGCCCTGACTGGTATCGTTATTGAAATATGCAGGATTGTTTTCACCCCAGGCACGGGCATCGCCTTCATTAGCAGACACAATATAGGTTTTGCCGGCGACCTCAAAACTTGCAATCGCATCTGGCATATATAAGCCACGGACATTGGCCCAAGTTTGAATATTGATTTTGCCTTTACCGTCGACACCATCCGCATCGCTGACATCCATGCCATGACCATTTATGCCATGATCTTTGAAGCCAAATGGATAAACAGCGAGTACTTTGGCAGCAGCCACATCAATTTTGGCCAAGGCATTGTTTTCCTGTAAGGCAGCCCAGGCGGTTTTTCCATCTTTCGAAACCGTGATGTACTCAGGTTCAAAATCCTGAGCTGCGCTGGCCTTTGGTCCGAAAATGCGGATGCCCTGTTCACGCAATGCTGCTTCCCGTCCATTAAAGGCCTTAAAGTCTGCTGTACGAACGATCGGGGCTTTTAAATTGGCCAGATTAATGACAGACACCGAACCTTCAGGGTCAACCTGATAATCATCAGAAGGCTCACCTTCATTGGCTACCAGCAAAGTTTGACCATCTGGTGTGAAAGTCAGCATGTCAGGCAAGGCACCCACCTGTACGTGGGCCAGCTTGCTCAGGTCTTTGGCCTGATACAAGGCCACATAGCCAGGATCAGTTTTCACAGCAGCCTGAATCGCAATGGCGACGATGCCATTGTGAACCGCCACACTATTGACCTCAGCATCTGGCGCAATGTCATCGACCGTGATAGAAGTTATTTTTTTCGGCTGATCAGGCTGACTTAAATCCAGCACATCCAATACGCCTTCTTTGGCATTGACCACGAATAGGCGTTGACTCTCGGCATCAAAGGCCGGAATTTCTGCTGCACTTTGCGCAAACATACCCGATTCATAAGCCGCCAATTTGCTTAACTCGATCGAGTTCGGTGTAGTCTCGACGATTGGAACCGGTGTTTCATTTTCATTCTCACTTCCACATGCCACCATCCCCACAGCCAGCATGGCCACTATCAAAGACTTTAATTTTAATTTCATTTTTTTGTTGATCTATCATGAAGAATTCGTGACCAATTTATAACCAGAGCATTGCAGTGCCATGACAGATCGGTTGCAGTTCCTTGACACAACACTGCTATAAAAGTTGACACGCTTTATATACGACAGACTCGACTGATTCCTTTAAACTATTCAAAATTTTCAATTTTCCAGAATTATGAATGCCACGCCTACGCATCAAGCCTTAGATCCCGAGTTCAGACTGCTGGTCTTGTTGGTCTCGATTGGCTTTTTTATGCAGGGACTGGATACCACCATTATTAATACCGCCCTACCTGCAATTGCCCAAAATTTGCAGGAAGATCCGCTACGCATGCACAGTGTGGTTGTGGCTTATGTGCTGTCTGTGGCGGCCTGCATTCCCTTAAGTGGCTGGCTGGCAGACCGGTTCGGGGTCAGAAATACCTATTTTGCTGCAATTATTATTTTCTCTTTGGCCTCTTTAGGCTGTGCCTGGTCAAGTAGCCTGAATGAATTATTGGTGTACCGGATCTTTCAAGGGATTGGTGGTGCATTATTGCTCCCGGTGGGCCGGCTGGCGATGCTCAAAATCATTCCACGCCCCCAGTTTCTGGCCGCCATGAGCCTGATGAGTCTGGCCGGCCTGATTGGCCCGCTGATTGGACCGACCTTAGGCGGCTGGATGGTCGAATATCTGTCCTGGCACTGGATTTTCCTGATCAATCTGCCGATTGGCTTGCTGGGCGCGCTGATTACCTTTAAAGCTATGCCCAATGTGCTTGAACCTACAGTGGCCCGTTTTGATTATTGGGGCTTTATCTTGCTGGTCGTGGCCATGGTAGGCCTCTGTCTCGGAATTGAAAATTTTGCCAGTCCACAAAACTCGCTGTGGTGGAGCCTGAGCCTGATTCTGGTTGGTTTGTTGGCCACCCTGATTTATGCCTATCATTCACATACCCATAGCAATGCCCTGTTTCGCAGCCGGCTGTTTAAAAATAAAATTTATGCGATTGGTATTTTGGGTAATTTCTTTGCCCGTCTCGGCGGTAACTCGATTCCGTTTTTACTGCCGCTGATGTTGCAGGTGGCTTTCGGTTTCGAACCTTTTATTACCGGTTTATTGATGATTCCGACTGTGCTTGGTTCGCTGGCCTCCAAACCGATTATCCGCAACATCATTCAGCGTTTTGGCTACCGTCGGGTCTTGCTGGTCAATACCTTACTGGTAGGTCTATGTATTGCCAGTTTTGCCCTGACCACGGCGGAAACCCCAATCTGGCTCCGTGCGATTCATTTCTTTATCTTCGGCATTTTAAATTCACTGCAATTCGTGTCGATGAATACCCTGACCTTAAAGGACTTAAGCCAGCAGGATGCCAGTAGCGGCAACAGTTTCCTGTCGATGATCATGATGCTGTCAATGAGTATCGGGGTGGCACTGGCAGGAACACTGGTGAACATGCTGAGTGCCTATTACGGCGCTGACAATCTGGTGGCTGCTTTTCATGTATCACTGATCTGTTTAGGCTGCATCAATATTATTGCGGCCTATATTTTCTGGCATATTCCTAAAAATACCCCGGTTTGATGCGATATATTCACTTCGGGCTGATTGTAAGTTTTAGGCTAAATCACATATAGGCAAGGACTGAAAATGCAAAAAAATCAGGCTCCGAACAGAGTTCATAAATCGCTCTTGATTGGGCTGGGCATACTGATCACTGTGATCACGATCGCCATGGTCTATCTCTGCCTGATGAAAGCACCGTCTGCCCATGCAGCCGATTATCCTATTCAGGGTTTTGATGTATCGCATCATCAAAAAGAGATTCAGTGGCAGCAGATTTCGCCTGAAAAATACCGTTTTGTTTATCTGAAAGCCACTGAAGGCGGCGACTTTAAAGATACCCGTTTTCAGGAAAATTGGTTGAAAGCACGTGAACGCGGCTTTTTGGTCGGTGCCTATCATTTTTACCGGCTCTGCCGCGATGGCAGCATTCAAGCCCAGAATTTTATTGACTCCGTACCCAATAAACCGGATGCCTTACCGCCAGTAATTGATCTGGAATATGACAGCAAATGCATCAATACCTATTCTAAAGAGCAGCTTTTAAACGAAATTCAGGTGATGCACGATGCCCTGAAAAAGCATTATGGCAAGCAGCCGATTTTCTATATTTCTAAAGCTTTTTATAATATTGTACTGGCAGGACACTTTCCTAACGTACCACTCTGGGTACGTGAATACAAAGGTCTGCCTGATTTAAAAGATCAGCCTAAATGGACGTTTTGGCAACATACCAGTCAGGGGAAAATTCCCGGTATTACCACACCGGTAGACCTGAATGTTTTTTATGGCTCAGAACAGCAATGGCTGGATTTTCTCAAAAAGAATGCGATTGTAGTACCTTCATCTGAGAATAAAGCGAAATAAAGCTGATCGCCTGAAAACAAGTTCTTTATAAAAACAACAAGGAAATAAAAAGATTGAAATGGATAAAAGGCATTTTACTCGGTCTGGTGATTCTACTCCTACTCATCGCGGGTATGCTGGCTTATCTGTTGCAAGCTTCGGGCAAGGTTAGTGACTTTAAAGCGTGGCAGCCGCAAACCGGTATATCCGTTCACGGGCTTACAGTCAAATTTTTTGGTGTGTCCACCCTGTTACTCGATGATGGCCACGATCAGATCCTGATCGATGGTTTCTTTAGCCGGCCATCTTTGCGGCAAGTAATTACTCGACCTATTCAAAGTGATAAGCTGCTCTTAGAACAACTGGTACAATGCCATGAATTGAGCCGAACCCAAGCCATTCTGGTCAGTCATTCTCATTATGATCATGTTCTGGATGTCCCGGCTTTACTAGAGATGCTTCCCGAAACTGCTGTGGTCGGTTCGCAAAGCACCCTGAATATCGCCCGGGCAAATCCCAAAGTTACTCCACAGCAATTACAGCCGATTAAGCCTTGGCAAGTACAGCAATGGGGGCATTTCCAGATCACTGCAATTCCCTCACAACATACCCCGCCCACAGTGGTAAATGATGATTTAGGCAAAGAGCTGCTACAGCCTTTAACCCTTCCGGCCAAATTTTCCGAATTTAAAGAAGGCGGCAGTTTCGATTACCTGATTGAGCATGCGAGATATAAAATTCTGGTCAAGGCCAGTACCGGATTTATCCCGGATCAATTTAAAAACCTACAGGTCGATACTTTATTTTTAGGCATTGCCCAGCTTTCCAGACAATCTTCTGCCTATCAGCAACAATATCTAGCTGAAACCCTGAACATGCTCAAGCCCAAAGTGGTGATTCCAATGCATTGGGATGATTTTTTTCAGCCTTTAAACCAGCCGCTGCAATTTTTACCTCGTCTTGCCGATGACACCCCAAAAAGTTTGCAATTTCTGATTCAGGCTGCCGAGACACAAGGGACCAAAGTCGTCCTGCTCAGCGAACCGCAGCCCTATTTACTCAACTCAGCCTTCGCTTCCCAATCCGATTAAAGCCCCTTAAGATAGCGGATATGCGCAAAATTATTCATATTGATATGGATGCGTTTTATGCCTCGGTAGAGCTGCGTGAACGTCCAGAACTGAAAGACTCACCTGTGGTGATTGCTTCGCATCATCCTCGGGCAGTGGTCGCGGCTGCCTCTTATCCGGCACGGGTTTATGGCCTGCGTTCTGCCATGTCCATGGGACAGGCGCGCAAACTCTGTCCTCAGGTCATCGTGATTGAGCCGGATTTTGCCAAATACCGGCAGGTATCTGCACAGATTCATCAGATCTTCCAGCAATATACTTCCCTGATTGAACCACTGTCTCTAGATGAAGCCTTTCTGGATGTCACAGAGAATTTAAAACAAATTCCAAGTGCTACTGAAGTCGCCATGCAGATTCGTGAGGATATTTTTCAAGCCACCGGATTAACCGCTTCTGCTGGTGTAGCGCCCAACAAGTTTCTCGCTAAAATTGCTTCGGACTGGCACAAACCGAATGGCATCTGTGTAATTAAACCTTCGCAGGTACAGCGTTTTATCCAGGATCTGTCCCTGAAAAAAATTCCCGGCGTGGGAAAAGTCACTCAGGAAAAACTGAAAAGTCTGAATCTAGAAACTTTAGGCAATTTACAGCAAATCGATGAAGCCTTACTGATTCAACATTTTGGCAAATATGGCCGGCGGCTATTTTTGTATGCTCAAGGCATTGATGAACGACCGGTCGAAGTGGAACGGGAACGCCAGCAAATTTCCAAAGAAACCACTTTTGATGATGACCTGCATCTGAACCAATGTCGCCCCTATTGGGAGCCTTTACTTGGACAAGTATGGCAAAGCCTGCAAAAGAAACAGCTTTCTGCTCGCGGCGTTACGGTCAAATTAAAACTCAAGAATTTTCAGGTGATGCAACACAGTAAAAGTTTTAAACAGGTGCTGCGTAGCCCACAGGAATTAGCCCAAGCCTTGGACTTACTGCTCGACGACCTGCATATTGCTCCGCAGATGCAATTTCGGCTGATCGGCGTCGGCGTGTATCAGCTCAGCGTCCCCGAAACTGAAACCCAGTTATTGCTACTCTAAACCTTTTTTGATCACGTTTTAGGCATCAGTTTAAAAATACGGCAACTTTGTTTTTACATTTTGATTTTTTAGAGTACTCTATCTGCGCAATGCATTATCCATGTATGTGCTGAGATGCTGAAAATCACCTTTACTTTCAGCATGCTGTCCTGTGATTAGCGTGACGATCAAATCCGAATATTGCAGGGCAACTCTGATGTAACTCATGGAATTCCCTCCTGCATGTCTTCTGTAAATTCTTCTGTTGTTCAAGAACAACGCGCACGTAAAGCTGCGCTATCTAGTTTTGTTGGTGCTGTTGTCGATTGGTATGATTTTCTCCTTTACGGCATTGTTGCAGCCTTAATTTTTAAAGATCAGTTTTTTCCCAGTATTGGCGAGAATATGGGCACCCTGGCGGCACTGGCCACCTTTGGGGTCGGCTTCCTGTTTCGTCCTTTAGGTGGTGTGGTATTTGGTCACTTTGGTGACAAGCTCGGCCGTAAAAAAATGCTGGTACTTACGGTAATCCTGATGGGAATTTCCACGGTCGGGATTGGTCTGCTGCCAAATTTTGAAGCAATTGGCTGGTGGGCTCCGGTGCTACTGGTGTTTTGCCGTGCCTTGCAAGGCTTTGCTGTCGGTGGTGAATGGGGCGGTGCAGCACTCATGGCCGTAGAAAATGCGCCAAAAGGAAAAAAAGCCTTTTATAGCAGTGGGGTTCAGGTCGGTTATGGCGTCGGTCTGGTTCTGGCGACCGGTGCAGTGTCGATTATTATTGCAACACTGGGTGAAGAAGCCTTTGCTGAATGGGCATGGCGTATTCCCTTTCTGGCCAGTATCGTATTGTTAGCTGTGGCGATGTGGATTCGCCGTGATCAGGATGAATCACAAGAGTTTGTAGAAAAGGTGGTGAAAGCAGATCATCAGCCAGAAAAGCTGCCGATCTTGCAGGCCATCAGTAAACACCCTAAAGCTTTCTTCTATATCATTGCTTTACGCTTGACCGAATTGCTGACCATGTATCTGGTCACCAATTTCGCCTTGAACTATTCGACCAGTAATCTGGGCATGGACAAACAGTTCTTCCTGAATATTACCTTGATGGTCGGGGCCATTAGCTGTTTCAGTATTCCCTTCTTTGCCTGGCTGGCGGATAAATTCAATCATCAGAAAATGTGTGTCTGGGGTGGTTTGATTGGTGCGCTTTCGGCCTTTCCATTCTTTATGGCGCTCGATGCACAAAATACCTGGATGATCATTGTCGGGGCAATTTTACTGGCGAACGTCGCACACGATATGGTGGTCAGTGTCCATCAACCGATTTTCACCTCCCTGTTTGGTACAGAATACCGCTACAGCGGTGCCGGAGTTGGTTATCAGGTCGCCAGCATCATTGGTGGTGGTTTTACCCCATTTATTGCAGCGGCACTGGTGATTTGGGCGGATGGTTCATGGCATTATGTAGCCATCTATCTGGCGGTGGGTTGTCTGCTGACTGCACTGGTCGCAGCCCTGATGCCCAAAACTCAGGATGAACAACATGACAGTTGAACGTTTACACGTATCGAAACGCTTTTCGGAAATTGCTATTGCCGGTAATCTGGTGCATCTTGCCGGCCAGCTGGCCACAGATGTCGAACTGGATATTAAAGGGCAAAGCCAACAGACTTTAGATATTATTGACCAGTTTCTGGCAGATGCCGGTACAGACAAAAGTCACATCATGTCGGTAACTATCTATTTGAAAGATATTGAAAAGGATTATGCAGCCTTCAATGAAGTCTGGGATGCCTGGGTCGCTGATATCGAAGCGCTGCCTCGTACCTGTGTAGAAGCAAAACTCTATGATCCACGGGTATTGGTCGAACTGACTGTCGTGGCGGTTAAACCGGAATAATGTTTCAAGATCGATATTCATAAAAAAAGCATGCTTCTGGCATGCTTTTTTGTTTTAACCGACTGCTTTAATTTTACTGCGCTCTAAATCCGAATATAAATAATATTTTTTCAGATCATTGCTAACTGTATATTTGGGCATTTTCTGCATTTGCGCTTGCTCCTGCAAGAAGTCCTGGCGCAACTGATAATATTCTGGCACATCATCGTAACGAATTACCCGATAACCTGCCATGGTTAGTAATGCATCCTGAAAACCCGTCTGCTGGGGACGCTTCAAAATTAATGGGTCATCTACTCCCACCACGGCTAGAATCTGGTGCTGCTGATCCAGAATTACAAAATCTGCAGTCAGGTTGCGGTACTTATGTCGAGTCCGGTTAAATTTAGTCGTCATTAAGGCATCATAGGAAACATGTGCCAAAATGATGTATTCAGGTAATACTTCCCTCAAACGGGTGAAGGTCAATTGCTCATTCAGGTTAAAAATAGCACGTTGCTTTAACGCACTGTCTTGTGGTTTGGAATTATTTCCGAGCTTTTTCCATGCCATGAGCACGACACAGAAGAGCAGGAAACTCCCAATCATAATATAGGTGGTCATGCCTAAATCCTTGAATTCTTATAATCATTTTTGTTTTATTGTTGTGCAGTATAAACCCACGCTTTATTTTAAATAGATATAACAACCAATCTGTTTAAATACCCATACAACTGGTATCAAAACTCGATTCTGTGTTACCTAAAGTGACATCTCTCTGGATGCCAATGAAAGTGGATTTAAAGTACTGATAATGCACTCTAAAACATCCATGGAATTGACCGCAATACATATCTGCCCAACTATAGGACAATTCCGACAAAGTGTTATTTTTATATCACTTTTTTAAAGAATTTAATTCAAATAATATATTCTTTTACACTTTCAACTGACAAGCTCAGGCTACGTTACTTTACCCAAGAGCTAAAAAAAGACACCGAAGTGTCTTTTTATTAAATTAATTATGCACGTGATTTGGGCTTCGCTTTAGGCTTTGGCCCACCAAACGGTTTTTTGGCATCGCCTGTTTCACGCGGCGGCAAACCAGTGTGCTGGGTCAGAATTTGACCACGTTCAGGACGTTTCTTGGTATTTGAAGGACGTGACTGAGCTTGTGCAGCCTTGCTACGATTCCCTTGCTCACCGGTACGTTTTTGCGAATCACCTGCAACCGTCGAGTTTTTCTTACGCGCCGATTGATACTGACCGTCTGTACTGCCTGCAGGCTGATAAGTCGGAATCAAATGCTGTTTCGAGTTACCAATCAAATCCTGACGGCCCATTTCTTTCAGGGCTTCACGCAATAACGGCCAGTTGTTTGAATCATGATAACGCAAGAAAGCTTTGTGCAGACGACGACGTTTCTCACCTTTCACAATGTCGACATTTTCAGTATAACGCGCCACTTTCGCCAGCGGGTTTTTACCGGTGTAGTACATGGTAGTTGCAGTCGCCATCGGTGAAGGATAGAAGGTCTGTACCTGATCAGCACGGAAACCATTCTTCTTCAACCAAATCGCCAGATTCATCATGTCGTAATCGGTGGTACCCGGATGCGCCGCGATGAAGTAAGGAATCAAGTATTGTTCCTTACCGGCTTCTTTACTATAACGATCAAACATTTGCTTGAAGCGGTCATACGTCCCAATACCCGGCTTCATCATTTTATTGAGTGGGCCTTTCTCGGTATGCTCAGGTGCAATCTTCAAGTAACCACCCACATGATGGGTGACAAGTTCTTTGACATATTCAGGGTTTAAAACCGCCAGGTCATAACGTAGGCCTGAACCAATCAGAATCTTTTTAATGCCTGGTAAAGAGCGCGCTTTACGGTATAACTGCGTCAATGGCGCATGGTCGGTATGCAGGTTTTGGCACACGCCCGGGAATACACATGACGGTTTACGACAGTTCTTTTCAATCTCAGGATCTTTACAGGCCAAACGGTACATGTTGGCTGTTGGGCCACCCAAGTCCGAGATAATACCCGTGAAGCCCGGTGCGGTATCACGGATTTTTTCTACTTCACGCAAAATTGATTCTTCAGAACGGTTCTGAATAATACGACCTTCATGCTCTGTGATTGAACAGAAAGTACAACCACCGAAACAACCACGCATGATATTCACAGAGAACTTGATCATGTCGAATGCCGGGAAACGTGCATTGCCATAAGCAGGATGCGGCAGACGTGCATAAGGCAGGTCAAACACATAGTCCATTTCTTCGGTAGTCAACGGAATTGGCGGTGCATTCAACCAGACATCACGTTCACCATGCTTTTGCACCATGGCACGCGCATTCCCCGGATTGGTTTCCAGATGCAGAATACGGTTGGCATGTGCGTAGAGCACTGGATCTGCAGCCACTTCTTCAAAAGCAGGCAAACGAATTACGGCCAATTCGCGCGGCGGTAACTTATGTTTAATCGCTTTAGAAGCCGGTTGCAGTTGCACAATTTGTGTATCAGAATCTAAGTCATCCCCTGCTCGCACAATCGGGTTAGCGACATGTTCTTTTTGAAAACCTTGGTACTGGCTAGAATCCTTGCCTTGTTCAATCTCACAACCCTCGATATCTTCAGTCATGACATACGGGTTAATAATTGGATCAACACGGCCAATGGCATCGACATCATTCGATGCAATTTCCACAAACTTGGCTTTAGAGGCACGGTTGTGTTTATTCACAATAAACGCTGTACCGCGAACATCAGTAATCTCGTGAATTTTCTCGCCACGCGCCAAGCGATGCATGATTTCAGTGATTGAGCGTTCGCCATTACCGTACATTAAAAGATCGGCTTTTGAATCCATCAAGACTGAACGACGGACTTTGTCTGACCAGTAATCATAATGTGCAATACGACGTAACGACGCTTCAATACCGCCGAGCAATACTGGTACATCCGGATAAGCTTCACGAACACGCTGGCAATACACAGTTGCCGCACGGTCTGGACGTTTGTTTGGCTGATTGTCTGGTGAATAGGCATCATCAGAACGGATTTTACGGTCAGCCGTATAACGGTTGATCATGGAATCCATATTCCCTGCTGTTACACCCCAGGCAATATTTGGTTTACCCAAAACGCGGAACGCATCCACGCTGGTCCAGTCTGGCTGTGCAATAATACCGACACGGAAGCCTTGTGCTTCCAGGGTACGGCCAATAATGCCTGAACAGAAAGATGGATGATCGATATAAGCATCACCACAAACTAAAATAAAA
The DNA here is from genome assembly GCF_024129115.1 of Acinetobacter lwoffii. Classification (GTDB taxonomy): domain Bacteria; phylum Pseudomonadota; class Gammaproteobacteria; order Pseudomonadales; family Moraxellaceae; genus Acinetobacter; species Acinetobacter lwoffii_T. Next base: position 1,830 of record NZ_JAMXXO010000005.1, on the reverse strand, counting down.
TCACAGCTGTCCCAGCCGAGTTGATCCATTTCCTCGCGTGACATCGGCAAAAATGGCGCAGGGTCAAAACAAGACGCCCAATATTTGTCGTAATCAAACAACGCTTTTGGCGCAGTCTGCATGGTATAAGCAGTAGACATGGCTAGCAATTCTCGGCTGGCAGATGATAGGAGATCTAAAAATAAGATCAAAGATGAAAGCCGATTATTTTACCACGAATTAGGTCTAGCTTGCTTGATTATAATTTATACAAAATCAGAGACTAACTGAATCACGCTCTCTTTGTCATTTGAATCTAAAGTTTAAATATATCAAAAAAGAAATTGATCTTATTTATTAGGTTGAAAGACTGGACAGAGTCTCTAATTAGAACGGAGTTTTAAACTGAATGCCAAACCCACTAGTAATAACGTGGTAATAAACACAGTTAATCCTATCCAGCCATAATTTTCCCATACCAATCCGCTTGAGCTCCCCAACACACTTGAACCCAGATAATAGCAAAATAAATACAGCGACGAACCGACTGCCCGATACTGTAACGACTGGATCGACACCCAGCTACTGGCGGTCGAATGGGCAGCAAAAAAAGAAAAAGTAAAAATCAGCAATCCAATAAAAACAATAACCAACTGATTGATCAGCATCAGCGTCAAGCCCGCAAGCATCATCAGAATCATGGCTGCCAATATTCTGAATTTGCCATAATGCCGTCCCCAGTATGCTGCTCGAGGGGAGCTATAAATACCGGCCAAATAAGTAATCGAAATCACACCAATCCAGACATGAGATAGCTCAAATGGCGCTTGGATCAAGCGATAACTCAGATAATTAAATACCGAGACAAAGCAGCCCATCAAGATAAAACCTTGCAGGAATAAAACCCGAAGTTTCGGATCAGCAAGATTCTGCCTAAATGAGTTTTTAAAACGATTCAGCTTGATTGGATAGGCTTTAAAATGTTGCGAAGCGGGTAATAGGTAATAAAATAAGCCTGCAATACAGAGATTTAAAATACCAATCAACAAAGTAGCAGATTGCCAAGAGATAAAATCAACTAAAACTCCGGCAATTAAACGCCCTCCCATACCACCTATCGCTGTGCCAGAAATATATAAGCCCATGGCAAAACCGATATCTTTTTCTGCAATTTCTTCCCCGATATAAGTCATCGCGACCGCAGCGACACCACTGACTGTCAATCCAATCATTACTCGTGTGGTCAGAAACACGGACCAGATCGGCAATATTGCACTTAATAGTAATAATACTGAGACTGAAAATAGAGACCAGACCATAATCGGCTTACGACCAAATCGGTCCGAGATCAGCCCAGTAAAAATAAGACCAACTGCCAAGGCAATGGTAGAAAAAGATAAAGGGAAACTGCTTTGAGTCGGGCTGACCTGGAAATAATCAGCCAGAATCGGCATCATGGGCTGTACGCAATACAGTGATGAAAAAATGGCAAAGCCAGCAAGAAATAAGGAAAAAAGCACTGCTTTAAAAGCAGAAGAGCCATATTCAATATGGCTTGAAGATGAATTTGAGGACATATCCGCTCCATAGACCGGTTCAGTATACGCCTCTCAATTTTGTTTTTATGTGATGTTTCAGTCGAAATAGCACATAAACAACTGTTATTTGACCAAATCCCACGCATAAAAAAAACACCCCCAACCTTAGTTGGGGGTGTTTCGAATAATGAGCTGGCGATGACTTACTCTCACATGGGTAATCCCACACTACCATCAGCGCTAAGAGGTTTCACTTCTGAGTTCGGGAAGGGATCAGGTGGTTCACTCTTGCTATGGTCGCCAGCACAACTGT